>NZ_JAUBTF010000059.1:0-41183 GCF_036702355.1 Microcoleus sp. D3_18_C4 | reverse complement strand
CACTTTACCCTCGCTCTCGCGAGCGCATAACCCAGGCTACGTCAAGTGCCATCGATATATTCAGCAAGCCCTAATTAGACAATGTGGTGAGAGGCAGTAGATTTCCAACATCCGCCGTGCGTTAGAAACCAATCGTTTTTGTCTCTACTCCCCAAAGATTGGCTCTATTACCTCTAACCCATCATTAGAGCGGTATGATTTTTTTTAAGAATGCTAGAGAAAAACGGAGAAAGCGTTGCTCCCCATTAGTTTATTCTCAGCGCCGAGCGTTATGGCTTGATAACCAAGAGCTATTGTTGCTGGGTAAGCGAAACTTTTTGATTAAATTATCATAATTTATCTGGGCTAAAAGTTTTTAGTAAACACTTGTCTACAATCAATATTTTGGGCGCTAGCAGTCGAGTTTTATTTAATTCTTCTTGTTCCATTTTATCCCGTTTTCGATGTTGAGGTCGCGGTTTCTAGTGTGAGTTACCGCACTTTTTTAGGTATTCCCATCCTCCGAGTTTTGCGACTTGTTCTCTCCCGGTTTTTTGGCCGATCGCACCCTGTTCCTTCAGAATTACCACGGCGAACCGATCATGGTAAAAGCAGCCCAATAATAAGGATGCGACAAATTTCGATCGCCCCTGGCGGCCAACTCCGACGGCAAAGGCAGAGCTTGATTGTTGCCCGATCGTACCAAATAACCATCTTGCAACCGCACTTCACCCCGCAACATCGCCAACTGCGCTTGCCGCAAAGCCTCCGCCTTAATCGGCGCTGTACGCAACTGCTGGTAAAACTCAGTCATCAGCCCCAAAGTACCGACATCGCTGACATACCACAAACTCGCCAAAGCCGATTTTACCCCCGCGTGCACCGCTAACCCCGCAAACCCCAACTCAGCTTGTTCGTCTCCCACCGCCGTAGTACACGCACTCAAAACCAACAACTCCACCTGCGGGTTAGATAACTTCAACTGATCCAACTGATTCAACCGCAACTTAGTATCCCAAAACTGAATGTAAGAATTTTGGGCACCCCCAGGTTGAAAATCGCCGTGAGTAGCTAAATGAATAATTTTGTATTGCGATTGATTGCGCTTCTGCTTCAAATTTGCCAAAGTAAAAGCTTCATTGAGAAAAGACGAACCTGGCCAAATCTTGCCCACAATTGTCGATATTTCCAACGGCACCGCAGGCAAAGGATTTTGATCGTATTTAGCGGGAAAATTCGACGCACCCATCGCTAACACTTCAGAACCCTTAACATCGGCATAGCGAGTATCAGTTAAACTCAAACTCGGAATCAGCCCCAAACTGTACTTTTCTACCAAAAACTGCTTGCCGTCGTAAAGAGCAGCCAAAGGCAAAGTTCGCAAACCGACATCCATAGAAAACACCAAAGTGTCAATCTTGTTAGCCTCCAATTCCGGTTGCAGCGGTGCAATTAACCACTGGTAAAGTTCCTCGGCAGGTTGCTTGTAGTCAGCAGCATTCAATCTCCTGGGAGTTCTGATAGCATTAGTGAATTCTTTAGCAACTTGCAAAACTGTCTCGCGGCTTGCAGGCACACTTTTAAAAACATTTTTGCCGTCTGGCAATAACAACACAAGTTCTAAATGTTTCTCTTTTGCCCATACGTAAAGGATGGCGGGTTTAACCCCAGTCAACTGATTGACGCTGTTGAGAGTATCTCGAATACTTTTCTGCGTAACTGACTTTTCAGTGACAGTGCCCCCAAAGTAACGTTCAAATTCCCGGCCTTGAGTTCTATCCCTTTGCTGCACTGCGTCGATCGGATTTATTTGCGCGATCGAGTTCGATCGAGAAATCTCAGGAACCCTCAGATTCCCCATACTTTCTGCTGTCACCGCACTCGCCGGCTTCTGTGGAGTTGTTGCCACGCTGGCGTTTTCTGTCGCCACAGGCGTACCCAAATTGCCTTTTAACACCGACGGCGACAGTAGTACCGGGCCCGCAGCAGTCTGGTTAGACTGAGCCTCAACAGGCGCAGCAGCAGGTTCTGGCGAGACATTTGTGGTACTGATCTTTGCCGCAGACGCTGTGGGGCCGAGAATCACCTGAGTCACAATTTGTTGAGAGTTGTCTGTAGTTTGCAGTTCCACGCTGGTAGTTGGTGCCGGACTCGGCACGATCGCCAGTGGCCCGATCGCAGTTGAGGAGGTGGCAGTGTTCGACTTCGAGTTTCCAGTCCCAACAGTCGCCACCGTGCAGGTTCCAGACGAGCAAGTGCTTTGCAGCAACGTCTGTGAACCCGATTGAGCCAGCCCGTCTGTAGAAATGCTGACCTCGGCGCGCTCAGCATTAGTTCCTGTTCCCGGAGTCCGAAACGCTCCCCCAGCCTCGATTGCCACATCGCCACCCGTATTGCCACGAGCTTTGATCGAAACAACTTCAACATCTTTCTGCCCGATAATTTGGCTCGAACCTGCACTTCCCGATTGCGAACTCGAGTTGATCACCCCTGTAACGATCCGGCCCGGCGCCGCAATCGAAATATCTCCCCCGCTTCTGGCACCAAAAGCATCGATGTTGTCGGTTTCTACCGCACCGGCGCTGCGAATATTGATAGGGCCCGCCACCCCGGAAGTTGAGCGAGATGAAACCGTACCAGCAGTCAACTTGCCTTGGGTGCTAGTGATGTTAATCCCCGCAATCGAGGTAACGTCTCCGACGGCTACAGTACCGCCCATCAGAGAGATCGTGGCGTTATCAGTGCCGACGATCGCACCCGTTCCCACGATCGCGCCTGCGCCATTGGGCGATCGGATCGTCGTCGGATCTTGAAATGTCAACGCCAGTGGCGTTGAATTTGGCGTTGAATCTGGCGTTGGAGAACCAATCGAGATCGCACCGCTACCGTCAGCGCGCCCGATCGTGATCGAAGCAAACCCATTCCGAAAAGTGTTCAATTCAGCAGCAGTCAAGTTCAGAGCTTCTGTATCGCCAGAACCTTGAATTATAATATTTTGACTAGGATCAGCCGGTTGCAGCACCAGATTGCCGTTGCTGATGAGCGAATTTTTGTCACCTATCAAGTCAATTTCGTTGCCCGTCAGGGTAATATCTCCCCCTGTTTGGGCGCCACCAGCTTCGATCGCCCCTGCAGTGACTCCATTGCGCCCCGTCAGCGTCACATTCCCCGCGCGATCGCCCCTTGTGTCGATCGCCCCTGCTGTCACCGTGCCCTGTGCGGTAACACTAACATCTCCCGCCGAATTGCGTATATCTTGGGAAGAATTGACAGAAGTGTTGATGGTGCGGGCAGTTCCAGTAAGTAGCTGACCGGTTGTGACATTGCCTGCGGTGCTGACGATGCGAATTTCCTGATTGTTGGTAGTGATATTTCCGGTTCTGATATTGCCGTCAGCTTTGAGAGTAATTGAGGCATTGTCGGCCGCTGTCAAAGAATTTGTGGTAGTGATTGTTCCCAAACCCGCTGGCGATTGAATAATTAGCGGATCATAAAATGTGAAATCGTTGGCAATCAGAATTGAACCGATACCGTTGCTGCGGCCGATCGTAATTCCAGCAAACCCATTTTCCAAACTTCCGAGGTCGCTTGCCGTCAGATTCAAATAAATATTAGTACCGACATCTCCAGAACCGCCGATCGCAATATTTTGACCGGGACTCCAAGGTTGCAGTACCAAAAAGCCAGTACCGCTGACTGAATTTTTGTCGCCTTTAAAATTAATTTCATCACCCGTCAAAGTAATGTTTCCCGAACCACCAGCGACGACGCTCACTCCCAGAACATTCCGAGCCGTCACAGTTACATTTCCCGTCGCTTTGGAGCCGCTGGCATCAATTTTTTGGGCCGTTACGTTCAGGCCTTCAAGCAAAATATTCCCGCTGCTGCCGGTGCTGGGATTGGATGAAGAAATATTGTTTGCAACGGTTGTGCCCGGACTAATCAAACTAATATTTCCGCCGTTACTCGACAAATTGCCTGCCGTAATTTGACTTCCCGAAATGGCGATCGCACCGCCAGCCGTGCTAATTGTATCTCCAGAATTCATCGAAAAAACACCCGCACCACTGCGATCGGCATCTGCTCTCAATGTTACCGAACCAGTAGTTGCTTGAAAGCTCAACTGATTGTCCGCCAAATCAGCAATTGTAATATCATTGAGCGCTTCGAGAACCACATTTGCCGTCCCCGACATACTTTCCAAAGCTGTAGCCGAAATTGTCAGCGAAGGCTCAGAATTGTTTTCCTGTCCTGGTACCGTTCCTGTTGACAAAATATTATTGTTGGCAATTATTGCCGCATCGCCCGCAGCTTCTGGGGAATCTGTAATTAAAATATTTTCGGGATCTAACAGCAAAGTGCCCAAACCGTTTGTCCCAGAGGTATCAACAGTACCGTTAAAAATCAATCTTTGCTTGCCCGAAACTTCCACAAACCCGCCAACACCTGCGGTTGCCGTTGCAGAAACGCCATTTGCGCTAATGCTGCCCAAAAATGCTGTTGTGTTGTCAGCCCAGACAAAAACTCTGCCGCCGTTGCCTGATTCAGTTGCGTTGGCGGCGATCGAACTTTTGCCATCCACGTAAGTCATCCTGGCATTCGGCACAGTTCCCTCGCCTCGGTAATCTCCCCCGATCCGCACCGTTCCGCCGCCGTCTGGCCCCGAAGCCTCAATCTTCGCTCCCAACAGCCCTACCTTGTCACCCAACACGTTGACGCTTCCTCCCGCGCCCCCCCTGGCAGACACGTCCGCAGCACCCGCTACCAGCGCAGTTCCAGCACCTGCAGGCACTGTTTGGCCGCCTGTGAGTACGACTTCACCTTGAGCGTTCGTAGTTATACCCGTAGCGTTAGCCACGCCTGGGCCCGAAAGCAGCCGAGGTAAAGTCAGCGGAGAGAAGGGAACACCTTCGGAACCCGACACTCCTGCAGCCGGAGAAACTTCTAAACTCAGCAAAAGTCCGTTTTGACTGAACCGCACCAGATTTTCGCCCGGAACAGCCGCCACAGTAATTTGACCGCCTGGGGCTGAAAGTTTCCCTGTACTGATGACCGTACCGCCCAGCAAAGTCAAATTTTGCCCCGTGCCGACAGCCAAGTTACCGGCATTGACAATACTTCCCGGCTGTGAGCCAAAAACAAAAGCATTCGGCGTTCCGACTAGGGCGGCGTAGTCCATCGCCCCAGTACCGTTGAACCAGCCGTTGTCAAAACCGATACCGCTAGCGGTGGTAGCAAAAAAAGACCCGGACACATCGAGTCGGGCATTCGTTCCAAAAATAATCCCTGCGGGATTCATGAGCAACAAATTAGAATTGCCGCCACTAACTTGAATTAAACCGTTAATTAAGGAAGCATCCCCGCCGACAACACGGCCGAGGATATTTTTAACGCTTGGGTTGGAGATGAAATTGGCAGTTTCGCCAGGATTCAGATTAAACCGAGTAAAACTGTGGAACAAATTTGCTCCGTCTCTGGAGGGAGTGCCGCCTTTAATGTCGTAGCGAGGAGGCGACCCTGTACCTGGGGCGGTGACAGCGGTTCCGGTGCCGTCTGGGGCTGGAGTAATAGATTGTGCCGCAGCAATTTGAGATTGGTGATAAATTGCCACGAGTACCCATCCGTTGCTGTTTTCTTTGAGGAAAACTAGGTTGGGGAAAAAATCTACTATCAAAAATCCAGCAAGGGGAATTGCTGCCAGAATCGACCGCACAGCACGTTGAGCATTCATAAGTTTGCCTCGGTCTAGACCTTAATTCGAGTTTAAAATTGAGATTTTAGGTAAAAAAGAGTCGATCGCACCCCAACGCTGACACTTCCTAACGCGAACTCTCGATCGCAAATCTTAAAATTTAAGTCTAAATTTGATTGTGTCACCAACATAGCAAAGACTGACAGTAAGTGTCGAAACCCAGGAAGTTTAAACAGAGAAAATTATGAGCGATCGCATTGTCCGTCTGATCGGTTTAACAGGGGGCATCGCCACCGGTAAAACCGCTATATCTAATTATCTGGCCTATGCCTGTGGATTTCCGATTTTAGATGCCGATATTTACGCCCGCGAAGCTGTGAACCCCGGTTCGCCAATACTTGACTCTATTGTAAAACGATACGGTGCCGGTATTTTGCTCCCGGACGGCAATTTAAATCGGCCAGAGTTGGGAAGTATTATTTTTTGTAACGCAGACGAGCGGCAGTGGTTGGAACAACAGATTCACCCTTACGTGCGCCGCCGATTAGTTGAGGAAACTCAAAGCTGCATTGCTGCATCGAGTTTGGTATCCCAAGGCACACAGGATTTAGGTACAAAGACTCAAGAAACCGGCTTTTTTCACCCTCATCAAAAGCTAGAACCGAGTATTGTTGAAAAAAAACCCGGTTTCTGCGCCCCGGCTGACACGTTGACTTTGGTTTTGGTAGTGCCGCTGCTGTTTGAAGCTAACATGACTGACTTGTGTACCGAAATTTGGGTAGTGTACTGTTCACCCGAAGTGCAGTTAGAACGACTAATGCAGCGAGATGGCTTAAGTTACGATCGAGCTAATGCCCGCATTAACGCCCAGTTGCCGCTGGCTCAAAAGTGTCAACAAGCTGATGTCATTTTGGACAACTCGTCAACGCTCGACTCGCTATTCCTGCAGGTAGATGTGCAAGTCAGTCGCGTTGAGATTTGAGATTTGAGATTGAATCCGCGATATGGGTTTTAAAACCAGTTTTTTTTACTCCCTGCGCGCCAGTTCGATTTGAGAGTTGAGATTTGAGATTGAATCCACGATTTTGTCAACGGGCTTTTTTCCCAACCGCTTTCGACTCCTCCTTCAAAGTGGCGCGTAAGCCCTCTTGTCACAAAGCAAGATCAAAAAAGATCAGAAAAAATCAGAAAAAATCAAAGGTTCACAATTTATTTAAAAATACAATAGCAACCATTTATGAAGTTAATGTGAAAATTAGGCCTTGCCCGCTTTAAGGAATCTCATTCAACAAGATATTTATATGTAACGTGCGGATGGAGCGCCTCGGTACTCTCTTGTTGTGTCTTTCATCCCAGGGTTGCCGCTTCACCTCAATAAATTATGAAGTTAATCATAAAAGTAGTAAAACTTTACAATTGGCGTTTTATTTCCTTGTTGGAAGACTGTTTCAAGAGGTTTCCAGGGGCGATACCCTTTTAGATTTTAGATTTTAGATTGGGGAATGATTTATAACTACCAGGGTTGGGAAGACGGGCATAGAAGAGTAGCATGATTTTTTTGAACATGGTCTTGAATTATGCTGGTTGCCCGTAAGTAGCAGATAACTAGAAATTATCCGCGAACAAGGGATCTAGATGATGGATTTCACCCGCTTTTAACCAAAACTCAAAAAAATTGCAGGTGTCCTCACTTACTAATTGATGATTTCGCCACAATTATTTTTTTTATCCTGATAGCAGAGTACAGACTGCGTATCAAGGAGGAGAAAATACAAACACCAAAATTTATGATGCGCGTTTACTCTTCCATCCTGATGTCAAGCCTGTTACTGAGTGGTACCGCAGTTAACGCTCAAAGCTTAGAAACTCGATCGACCTTTTTTGCTCAAGACAACTCTGCTCCCGAAATTTTAACCGCTCTACCTGACACTCAGAGCTTGTACGATAACGAGAAAGATACGGCGCCAGGACGAGGCGATGGGAGATAAAGCCGAAAAAAGCGATAATTGCAGCGAATTAGGGGGATAATGGGAGAATATAAAATTGGGATAAGAAGATAAAAATTGAAGATTTCGATTTATTAATTCGGGACTTAGGTACTGTGTACCAAAAAACCGATTTTTCAGCGGTATTTGACGACTCAAGACATAATTTTTGGCTATTCCGGTTTTTTTGCCCAATATCGTCAAAATATCAGACACCACAAACGGGCGGGAAATGTTGCACTCAAAAAATAAAGAAAGGTAAAGCACGAGTAGGAATCTGGCGCTTTACCTTTTTTTTTAAACTTTTGCAGCTTTAATCTTCTTCCGCAGCTTCGCCACCAACAACGACATCGCGAATCCGCAAACTCGGGCCGCCGCAGCCGACGGGCAAACCGCTTTGTCCTGCTTTGCCGCAGCCGCCGGATTCATCCCAGTAGAAATCGTCGCCGATCGCCTCAATATCGGCTAGAGTGCTGAAAACATTACCCGAAAGAGTAACATCCCGCACCGGATTGTCTAGTTTTCCGTCGCGGATCATCCAAGCTTCGCCGGCACTGAAAGTAAACATTTCGCCGTTAGTCATGCCACCTTGCCAATTGCGCGCATAAACTCCTTCCTTGATACCAGAAAATAAGTCAGCAACTGGCGTGTCACCCCGTTCGATCCAAGTATTCGTCATGCGGACGATCGGCGGATAATGATAATTCAAACAGCGAGCATTGCCAGTAGGCGTTTCTCCCAACTTGCCCGCCGTTTCCCGCGAGTGCAGCCGCCCGACTAAAGCGCCGTCTTTAATTAACTGAGTAGTAGTCGCCGGAGTCCCTTCATCGTCGTAAAAATAGCTGCCCCGGTGTCCCTCTGGCGCTGCACCATCGAAAATTTGCAAGTTTTTGGGGCCGAACTGGCGGCCGAGGGTCATAATTTCCAAAATGTCGGGATTTTCGTAGGCCATGTCGGCTTCGGAAAGGTGTCCGAAGGCTTCGTGGACGAATAATCCGGTCAAAATTGGGTCGATGACGACGGTGTAGGTGTTGCCTTGGACGGGGGGTAAGGCTAGGGAATCTACGGCTCTCTGGGCGGCGCTGCGAACTTGAACATCGAGATCGGTTAAATCTTCGTAAGCTTTGCGGGAACCCGTGGTTTCGCGGCCGGTTTGTACGGTTTCCCCGCTGCGGGCTGTGGCGGCAAAGCGCATTTCCATGTCTGCCCAACCTTGTTCGAGCATGGTGCCTTCGGAGGTGGCGAGGATGATGCGCTGGGTGCTGTCGCCGTAGCGCACGGAGATTGTGGCGATGCGGGGGTCAATGCTGCGGAGAATGGCCGCGTAGCGATCGCACAATTGCTTTTTGTCAATTAGGGGAACCAGACGGGGGTCTGTTCCTGTCAGCGGCAGCAAGCAAATGTCTTGTACTGGCGTAACTGGCGCCAGGATCGTTTCTTCTTCGCCGATCAGTTTTGCCGCGGCGATGGCTTCTTCGATTCTTTCGGCGAGGGTGGAAAGTCGGTTAAAACTGGCAAAGCCCCAGCCGCCTTTGTGACAAGCTCTGACTTGGCCGCCAATTGAGACTCCTTCGCTGAGGGTTTCAATTTTTTCGCCCCGCAGCAGGATGTCGGTGCCTTCGGCTTCTTCCAGTCGAATTGCCAGATAATCGACTTGGTGACGGTAGCGTGCCATTAAGTCTGACAGCAGATTTTTCGAGTCGGCGATCGAGGTGGGCATAAGGAAAGCACGGTGTTTAACTTACTTCATTTTGCACTTTTGTCAGGGCAATCGTACAAAATACCGCCGCAAGCGCGGAGATTGCGACTTATTGGTACGGTTCTGCCAATATCGTTAGTTGACAAATGTGGATATCCTGTGAGTTAGGAGGAAGGCGCAAGAAATTATGCGGGATTTTTCGATCGTGCTGGTGCTTGACTCCTAACTCCTGAACTTTCCTATACATAAATACTTCACCCTTCATGCCTCCGAAGGTGGGTTTATAACTGTGAATACTTACTTTTTACCGACAATAAGCGAAATTTTAGCCTCCGAAGGCCAAGAAAATGACCTCAGTCTCTTTGATGCTAAGTTGGCGGGAGAAAACAACCGCCATCGGTGTCCTGCAAGCCGTGGGGCTTCTCGGCTGAAAGCTGAACAGGAATGGTACGGGGCGATCGCAGCTTTGAATCAAATGCTCGATCGGCAAAAAGCAGGACAAAAAACAAATGCCGATCGAGCAAATGGTCGATCGACAATCTCCAATTCCTGTCAGGGATTGGTGTTGTCTGGCCCGTCTTCGGTTTTGACTCACCCCGCTTTGGCCAACGGCTTTGCCAATTGGATTTTTACCAGTATTCCCGACAACGATGCAGCTTTGTGGTCTTTTCGGGCTAGACAAACTTTAGCTTTAATGCCCGCGGCTGATGTGCAAATATCAGTGCCTGCGGCGGCCCCGGCTTTGGCTTTGGCAAGTGGCGATCCCTTAGCCAACGAGCAGTTTTGTTTGGTTTTAACTGCTAGTTTTAGCCTGGTGATGGTTTTGGGTGAAAATTCGGCCGGAATTCCGGCTTTTCTATTTTCTTTCGATCCGCAAGTAGTGGCGAAAGCTTGGGAGGTTTTGCGGCGCAGGGTGACTGAAAGCGAATGTTTGCTTGCCAATTCTGACGGTAGCTTCAATTTACCAGTTAGCAAATTAACTAATAATTCTACTAAATTAGACGGGCTGTTCCAGCAGTTTTTGCCTGTGGAGCCAAATTATCAAACAGTGATGCAGTTCAGCCGCTTGCTGTTGCATAATTTGCCGGTTGGGAAAGATGAAGCAGGCAGGATAAAGGATGAAAGAATTGATGATGGTTTGAACCATAGACCTCACAAGTTATCGGCTACAGATATCAACTGCAAATCTCCAATTCCTCTGGCTACTAAAGAGGTGGAATTACTACAGGCGATCGCCCACGAAGTCCGCACTCCTTTGGCTACCATTCGCACCCTGACTCGGCTGTTGCTGAAGCGCCCCAAACTCGATCCGGTGGTGGTCAAGCGTTTGGAAACGATTGATGCTGAGTGTACCGCTCAGATCGATCGCTTCGGTTTAATTTTCCGCGCCGTGGAATTGGAAATGTCGCAAGCTAAAAATTCGGGCGTGCAGCTAACAGCAATGTCCCTCGGTGAAGTGCTACAAAATAGCATTCCCCGCTGGCAAAAACAGGCGGCTGTGCGAAACCACACTTTGGAAGTTATTGTGCCGAAAAAGTTGCCTGCCGTAGTCAGCGATCCGACGATGCTGGATCAGGTTTTAACTAATTTGATTGAGAATTTTACTCGAACTTTGCCTTCCGGGAGTCGCATTCAGGTGGAGGTGACATTGGCGGGCAATCAGTTAAAGTTGCAGTTGGAATCGGAACACTTACCTGAAGGTAATGTCGCATCGACTTTTGCAGAAGCGGCGAATGCTCCTTTGCGATCGATCGGGCCTTTGTTGATGGTGCAGCCGGAGACGGGAAGTTTGAGTTTAAATTTGAGCGTGACTAAGAATTTATTTCGGGCTGCTGGCGGGAAGTTGGTAATTCGCCAGCGACCTCAAAAGGGCGAGGTGATGACGGTATTTTTGCCGCTGCAATAGTAGTCAGTTGTCCGTAGTTGGTTGTCAGTTGTCGGTTGTTATTATATCAATTCCGGTTGCATCGGAATAATTTAACCGCAGAGGACGCAGAGAACGCAGAGGAAGAGAAGAGAGAGATTAATAATACCGGTCAACAACGGACAACTGACAACGGACAACTGACAACGGACAACTGATAACTAATTCTTAATCAATTAAAATCTCAATGACAAACTCCGTTCCTTCTGCCGCTGTAGAAAAACAACTCAGTTTGCCGCCGTGTTTTTCTTCTACAATTTGACGCGCGATCGCCAGTCCTAAGCCAGTTCCTTTGCCCACATCTTTAGTGGTAAATAGATGGTCGAAGATATGATTTTTCACCTCTTCTGACATTCCTTTGCCGTTGTCGGCGATGGAAATTTTTACCTTTTCACCTTCTACTTTTGTCCGAATAGTGATGTGATTGGGATGGGCTTGAATTTCGGCAAAACTCCGTCCTTGATTCGATTCTTCTAAGGCATCGATCGCATTTGCTAACAAATTCATAAATACCTGGTTTAATTGTCCCAAATAACATTTTACTTGGGGGATATTGCCGTACTCTTTAAGGATTTTAATTTCAGGATGCTTGTCGTTCGCTTTCAGGCGATGCCGTAAAATCATCAAAGTGCTATTGAGACCTTCGTGGATATTGGCCTCAACTTTATGGGCCGTATCGGCGCGAGAGAAAGTGCGGAGGGAGGTGCTGATGTTTTTGATGCGCTCGCATCCTATTTTCATGGAACTCAGCATTTTGGGTAAATCTTCTACTAAATAATCTAAATCTATTGCCTCTGCTTTCTTAATCAATTCTGCTTCCGATGGCGGAAATTTTTCTTGATAGAGGCGCAAATAATCAATTAAGTCTTGGACTCCAGCATGAGCTTCATTAATGTTCCCGGCAATGAAACCAACGGGGTTATTGATTTCATGGGCAACCCCGGCCACTAGATTACCTAATGCTGACATCTTTTCACTTTGGATCATTTGCATCTGAGCTTGCTGAAGTTCATTCAAAGTCTGCTGCACTTGGTGATAGAGACGGGCATTCTCTAGAGCGATCGCGGCTTGACTAGAGAGAAAATTCAGCACTAGGAGGCGATCGCGACTAAACACCCCGCTGGTTATCCGATTTTCTAGATACAAAATGCCGACCAAATTCCCCTGATTTAGAATTGGCAAACCCAGCAAACTCTCTGGTTGGTGGTGGTCTAAATAATCGTCAATCACAGGCAGATCAGTTTTGGCGTGATCGATGACAACTGCTGCTAGGGTGTTTTTGACATACTGGATTAATTTAACAGGAACGGTGGGATTATTCTCTAGGGGTTCCTTTTGCAGGCTCATGTTTTCCCACGTAGCTATTGCCCGCACTTGCCATTGTTGATCTTGGCAGAGCATCAGTACACAGCGATCGGCTCCCGAGTTTTGTAACATGGTTTGGGTGACAATTTGCAGCAACTCCTCCAGGTCGATCGTGCTGGAGATGACTTGGGAAATTTGCAGCAGGGTCGAAAAATCTAGAGCCTGGTTAATGGAGGTGCTTGAGGTAGTGTGGTGGGTGCCCGAATGAATAGAGTAGGTGGGATTGGTGAGGGTGGATAGGGTTTCTAAAATAGTGAGGGGTTGGCCGGACTGTTGTAAGATGGGGCGCAGCAGATCGGGATAACGTTTTTCTAGGTCATCGGTTTTGGCTTTGGCTCCCCAGCGGGCGTAACAATAGTAGGCTTCCTGCATATAGCCTGCAGCGACTTTTTCTTTGCCCCAGTCGAGGTAGAATTTAGCTGCGAGTTCGTGGGCGAGGGCTTCTTCGTTGAGGAATTGGTTTTCTTTAGCGAGTTGAATGGCGCGATCGTACAACTCAGCAGCAGGCCATTTTTCTTGAGCAACGCGAGCCATCTCCGCCTCTAAAAGCAGAAATTTGGACAGACAGTTTTCAGGACAGTTGTGTGCCCAGATTTGAAGTTGTTGCCGATTATTCTGAACAAATTCTTGATAATCTTTTGGTTGTTTTTCCGGTGCTTCCCCATAAAGTTGCAATACAGTCAAAGACTGATAAAAACAATGCATAACACGTTGAAATTGTCCATATAGTGCATTAGAAAACTCGGCTGCGGCTACTAACATTTCATAAGCTTTAGCATACTCACCATAGGTAAAAAACAAAAATGCTTTAGCGAAATAGTAAGTGCTACTGCCATAGCCATAGCCAATTTCATTGAATGTTGCTAGCGCCGACTCTTCATCAAATGTTTCAGAGCTAAGGCTATACTTCCCTATCGTTAGCCCTTGCAAATTCTCTAGAAGCTTGCACTGAAGAATTAGGGCAAATGCTGTCGTAATCTCCGTTCGTTCCGCAAAGCTGATGTACTTTTCATGTCGAGCCAGCAAACTGTGAATATCGCTTGAGACGATCGCCTGCTGCCAGAAACTGAACAGGGCACTGTGATGACACCAAGAAAAATCCCCTACCTCCATTGCCCCCTGATAAGCAGCTTGTTGCAGAACAAGATTGGAACTGACGTGCTTGCGCCAATGGTTGATAAAGTTGCCGAAGGACATATAAATTTTGCCATTCAGGGTGGTGTTATGAAATTTTTCATTCACCTTTAACCCTAAAAGTCCAAACTCATACCCCAATTCATAGTCTTGAAAGCGTTGGCAGAGAATTGTGCCATACCAAACATAAACAAAACCCGCCACATTTGTATTCCCGTATTGCAAACAGAGATTGGTCATGTGTAAAACAACCAACACTAACAACTCCTGATTAGTTAGGTAAGTGGGCGGTACCATGTTCATTAGCAGTTTGATCAGCATCTGGCGTTCTTCATCGACAATGAGGGGTGCGTCGATTAGTCCTGCAACTGCGCGCTGATTTAAGGTTTTTTTAACTTCCAGAGCCATCCCTTCTAACTCGGCTTTATTTGGCAGAATTACCAGTTCTAATCCTAACAGTTTCATTCCTGCAATTCCTACCTGAATCGCCTTTTGATACAGGGCATTATTTTGATAATGAGTTAGCTGAATCGCAATAATTTTGGCTTTATCAAGACTCGACTGGGCATAACTAAATGCGATTTCTATCAAACTTTCAGCTTCCTCAAACTCACCTGCCAAGAATTCAGCCTCAAGGCTTTCTAAATACATCGTAAATGTTAATTCATAAGCCGAATCCCATTTATTAGCTGGTAGAAAACTTAAACCAAAAGCGAGATATTTTATCGCCGATTCATAAGCCGTTGAAAGTTTAGCTCTCTGCCCTGCAAAGAGGCTAATCTTAGCGAGCTTGGTGCGTTCTTCTTGCTGCGTTATTAGCTCCGAGCCAATAATAAAATGATTAATAATATCGAACACTTCTTCTCCTCTTTCAACTTCTGAGAAATTCGGCAGAAGTAACTGTCCTATTTTGAGATGGGTGGTTTGCTTTTGGTCATCAGGAATTAATGAATAAGCAGCTTGCTGAACCCGATCGTGTAGAAATTTGTAGTGAGGTAATTGAGCGGCGGTATTTGGCAAGCTAGGGGTGCTTTTCCCCTCTTCTTTCCCTATATAAAACTTGTAAATTTCACTGGTTGGTAAGATGAATCCTTCTTGCAAGGATTTCCACAAATCCGCAGCAGTTTCTTCCGGCGACTTCTCGCTGACTACCGCCAATGTATTCAAATCAAACTGCGCTCCAATGCACGCAGCCAACTTCAGCACATCCTGAGTTTTTGGCGGCAATTTCTGCAATTGCATCGCCATAAACTCCACTACATCATCGGTGATAGTTAGGGCTTTGACTTTGGCGATATCGCACTGCCACCCCCCTGTTACCCCCCTGTGTCCTCCCCTGATAAGGGGGGATGTTACCCCCCTCTCTCCCCCCTCGGTAAGGGGAGATGAAAGGGGGGTGGGATCAAACGCAATCAGCCCATCTTCCTGTAGCGCCCTGAGAAATTGCGTGGCAAAAAATGGATTGCCTTTGGTTTTTTGATAAACTAACTCGGTTAATGGCTCAGCAAGAGGGATCTCGCACGAGAGCGTATCTGCTATCAAATCGTTAATATCGACTTGACTCAGAGGTTCCAAGGTAATAGTATTTACCGTTACTTGGGATTTTTCCATCTCTGCTACTGCCAACATAAATGGATGAGCCGGAGATACTTCGTTATCTCGATATGCCCCAATTAGCAGCAAATTCTGACTATCTTTTTCACTCATCAACACTTGCAAAAGCTTCAGGGATGCTGAATCTGACCATTGCAAATCATCCAAAAAAATCACTAAGGGATGTTCTTTTGTGGCAAAAACAGAGATAAATTTTTGAAATAGTAAATTGAAACGGTTTTCGGCGGCACTTCCCGAAAGTTCAGAGACAGGCTGTTGTTTGCCAATAATTCGTTCCAGTTCGGGAATTACTTCTACAATAACTTGACCGTTTTCGCCAATAGCATTGATAATTTTCCTTGGCCATTGTTCGAGCTGAACGTCGCTTTCTGAGAGTAATTGATCCATTAAATCTCGGAAGGCTTGCACAAAAGCGCTAAAGGGAATGTTGCGTTGAAATTGGTCGTATTTGCCTTTGATAAAATAACCGCGTTGCCGAACTATGGGTTTGTGAATTTCGTTGACTACAGCGGTTTTCCCAATGCCGGAAAATCCGGCTACTAGCATCATTTCGCTGCGGGATAAGTTTGAGTCCGCCCAGCCAGACTTACTAAGGGGTGAGTCTTCTTTTGCATGGTTTCTCTCGTTCCCAGGCTCTTCTGGCGAACGAAATTTAGAGGGGTTTGCTACTCGATCGAAGGCTGCTAATAATGCAGCGACTTCGGTTGCTCGACCGTAGAGTTTTTCAGGTATGATAAAGCGATCGCAAAAATCGCGCCCCCCAATGGCAAAACTCTCAATCTTACCTGTCTCATTGAGTTGTTGCAAACAAATTTTTAAATCGGCTTTCAGCCCTAATGCACTCTGATAGCGACATTCGGCATTTTTGGCAATCAATTTGCTGACAATTTCCGAGAGGACAAGGGGTATTTCGGGATTAACTTCACGTACAGATGGCGGGTGCTGGGCAATATGGCAGTGGATCAATTCCATCGGATCGGTGGATTGAAATGGCAATTTTCCTGTCAGCAATTCGTAAAAAGTTATACCTAATGAATAAAAATCTGTGCGGTAGTCAAGGCCGCGATTCATTCTTCCTGTTTGTTCGGGAGATAAGTAGCTGAGTGTTCCTTCGATCACGTTGGGACTCATCAGCATTTGAGTTTCTCGTGGCAGCAAAGATGCAATACTAAAGTCAATGAGTTTGACTTGTTTAGTCTCGGGATTTATTAAAATATTGGCTGGTTTAATGTCTTTGTGAATGATGCGGTGGCGGTAAAGTATATCTAATGTATTGCTTAGGTCGATCGCAATTTGGAAAAAATCTACCAGAGATGGCACGGTTTTTCCTTTTCCAGTCCATTCCTTCAGAGAAATTCCCCCGAAGTCTTCCACAATCAGGGCATAGCCGTTCCGGTAGGGTTCCAAGCTGTAGGTCTCGATGATTCCGGGCAAATTCAGGTTTTTGGCGATCGTGTATTGATTGCGAAAATGCAAGAGTTCGCTGAAGCTGGGATATTCGTTTCGCAAGACTTTAATGGCGACCAGTTTTTGGTCGCAGAGGCGAGTTCCGCGATAAACTAGGGTGCGAGTGCCTGAATAAATTCGAGCGAGAATTTGATAGCCAGTTAGTTCTATCATAACAAGAATTATTATGCTGTTAAAATATTTTGTCTTACTATTATAATGTAGTGCAAATCAGATTATACCTTCGTATCCATACTTAAAAATACAATAAATTTTACAGCCAGCGAACAGTTAACAGTTAACTGTTAACTGTTAACCGAATTTATTTAATCTAATTCATTCTGGCTTTCAAGGCATCTCGCGCTTGTTCTCGATCGTCAAAATGAACTTTTTCGGTACCCAAAATTTGATAATCTTCGTGTCCCTTTCCTGCAATCAGCACGCCATCTCCCGGTTTAGCGTCCATAATAGCAGTGCGAATTGCAGCGGATCGATCGCACATCACGATCGGCTTTACTGCGGCGGGAATTCCTGCTAAAACATCCTCCAAAATGCGATCGGGATTTTCAGTGCGCGGATTGTCGGAAGTAACAACAGCTAAATCGGCTAATTCTGCAACGATTTTACCCATTATCGGCCGTTTAGTGCGATCGCGATCGCCACCGCAGCCAAACACGCAAATCATCTGACCCGGAATAAACGGCCGCGATGCTTTCAGCAAGTTCTCCAAACTGTCGGGAGTGTGCGCGTAATCGACAATTACGCTAATATCTTGGTCGGGACTAATTTGCACTCGTTCCATCCGTCCCGGAACTCCCGAAAACTGAGATAATTTCTCCACAATTGCGGACAAATCTAAACCTAATTCTAAAACAGCACCGACAGCAGCCAGCATATTTGATAAATTGAACTGACCGACTAAAGGCAAAGAAAAAGCAGTTTCGCCCTTGGGAGTGTGCAGCATTCCCTTAACTCCATTGGGCTGATACTGCAAATCAAAAGCATACAAGTCTGCCGTTTGGTTAACAGTGCTGTAACTCCAAACCTTGTCAGATTTGAGGGTTTCAACTATCCGCTGCCCGTAGGGGTCGTCAATATTAATTACAGCGCGATTTGTGAGGTAATCCGAACCAAATAAAAGCGATTTTGCCTCAAAATAATCTTCCATATCCCGGTGATAATCGAGATGGTCTTGAGTCAAATTTGTAAAGACAGCAACTTCAAAACTACACCCCAAAACTCGCTGTTGCGCTAAAGCGTGGGAACTGACTTCCATCACCCCGTGTTTGCATCCGGCGACTACGGCTTCTGCTAATTGCTTTTGTAGGTCAACTGCAAAAGGTGTGGTGTAAAGTGCAGTTTGTTGGAATCCCGGCCAGCGAGTATAAAGCGTACCAAAAATTGCCGTCGGCAACTGCATTTGATTGAGCAGAAATTCGATTAAATGAGTGGTTGTAGTTTTGCCGTTAGTCCCGGTAACGCCGACAAGTTTTAATTTGCTAGCTGGATTGCCGTAAAAAGTAGTGGCTATTTGACCGCAAACTTGAGCCATATCGGCTGCTGCGATGACGCAACTACCCCCGTCTTCGGGGGGTGTTTTCTCGGCTGCTTGGGTGGAAATTATGGCGGCAACTGCACCAGATTCGATCGCACTTTGCCAAAAATCTCCGCCATCTACCCGAGTTCCCGGCATTCCCAAAAACAAATCACCCGCCTGACAAGCGTGGGAATTAGTGGATAAACCCTTGACTTCGGCATCGAGGGCGGGATGTTGCGCGTCAAAGGAAATGCTGGGAACTGCTGCTAATAATTCTCTCAATTTCATCTGAAAAACTCCTCGCTTGAATGTCTTGAATATGACTGGCGGAACACATTGTTTGAGCCATTCTCTACAGGTTTTTGCTGTGTGCGGTGCAAACCCTAGGTTTTTTTTATGCGCGGTGTAAAACCTATCGGCCTAGATTAAGCTGCACACCGAGTACCCCGCAGTCAGGATTAAAACCTGAGTTTTTGGGTAAATCGTATTATTGTGACAGATCAATTTGCAAATATTTCTGTAACATTTGCTCCAATTGGGCGACACTACAGCGGGGAGAAGGACGGGGTAACAGTTCTTCAGCGGAGAATGCAGCCTCGCCAACAGAATTTTTGGGCTGGGGCTGCACTTTAAACAAAACTGGAACTTCGTACTGATAAGCTTGAAACCAATCATCGCGTTCGGTAATATCTCTGACTTCGAGTTGAAAGTTCAGGCTTTCAATCTGTTCGAGTTTTTCTTGCAACCCTTCACACAAGTGGCATCCGGGTTTGCTGTACAAAATCAATCGCATCATAACAGTAAGATTAAACTCGATCTTAAATTCTCAAACCTGCGATCATCGCCAGTGGGCGAACTCAACGCGAGTAAGACGCAACTCACCGCTTTATTGCTCGCACTGCGCGATCGAAGTTATCTTAGCATTGGCAGCCAACAGATTACCGCGCTTGACTATCTCTTTCTTGTCTCCCTCTGTGCCCTCTGCGCCTCTGCGGTGAAAAAATAAATCTAGTTCACCAATGAAAGAGTTAAATTTATTCACATAACCTAATTGTAAAGTCAACCTTGACTAATAAATCAATCGTTAGTATAGTATATAAATAGCCCTACATAAAGGAGGCAGTATGGACTGCACCGAATACGCAGAAGCCAAGCGAAAAGCAGCTAAAAAAATTAGCGCCGACATTCGAGAACGCTGGAACAATCGCATCGTGACGCGAGGATTGCACTTGATGGGAGAAGCGGGGGCAGTGCAGTATTTGGCTGATTACGGGCGGGGAATTGGTACGGCAAAAGTTATTGGTTTTGCGCTGTGTGCGGAGTCGGAAGGATACCCGGAAATGGCGATCGGTTTTTGGAAAAGAGCGTTTGAATTGGAAACTGGAGAAAAGCCGATCGCCCTAAATCCTCCAAACAATTCTACCGCCGATTTCGCTGCTGCTAAACAATCAACTTCCGCCCCAAAAATAGAAACTGCCAACAATCCCATTGTTGCCGAATTGCCACCGCACTTGCAGCCGGGAAGGATTGTGACAATGCAGCCCGTTGACGCGCCGAGCGATCGTTCTTATTACATCGAAAATCCCGATTATTGGGGACAGCCAAAGCGCGACGGCAATCGAGTAGTTGTCATTGCGACGCCAGATAAAGTATACTACCAATCGCGATCTACTAACCTGCGGCAACAGGCATCGATTGAGATCGATCGCACATTAATCGACACAGCCGCTAAAATTGGCACCTTTGTTTTAGACGGCGAACTGTATTACAAAAGCTGTACGGGCAGTGAACACCGCACCGGCGCGCAAGCTGCTACAGTTAATATTGAAAGCGGTTTTCCGACTACTCAGCCCAGCGCAATTTATGCCATTTTTAAAAGTTTGTTTTTCAAAGGCAATGATTTAACTACCGTGGCAGAATCCGAACGAATTGCAGCGGGAGTTGAAGTTGGCGAAATGCTGACGAATTTATCCCCAGCCTTTGAAGTTCTACCGACATTTCGCACCACCGCCGAAAAGCTAGTCCTAGCAAATCAGCAGGAATCTGAAAATAAAGAAGGCGAAGTTTGGGTGTTGCACAACTGCCATTATGTCGGCGGCAAAGATGTTAAGAAATATCCGATAGTGAGGACTAAATACTGTCAAGAACACGATTTGTTTATTGTGGGTTTGACGGCGACAAAAGTGGCGGGGCGACCCTTTAGCGCCGTCAAAGTCGCGCAAGAAATTGATGGCAAATTAGTCCCAGTAGGAACCGTGGGAACCGGGTTTAGCGGGGAGGAAATGCAGGAAATTGCCCGACTCTACGAGGCTAACCCCAAAAGTGTCAAAATTAAAGTGCGATCGCAGGGTTTGACCGAAAGTGGCAAATTATGGCACGCCAGATTTTTGGAATTTAGTTGAATCTGTAGGGAAACGGCAGTCTTGTTTCCTACCAGAATAGACGAGTTTCAACAAATAGTATCATCTAAAATTAGCGGAGTAAAAATCAATGGTTATCAGCAAAAACAATTTCTACATCTCCCCAGAAGATTACCTAGAAGGGGAACGAGTAAGCCCGATCAAACATGAGTACAGACGCGGACAGGTTTATGCAATGACGGGGGCCAAAAAACCACACATTATTATTGCTAGCAACTTAGTAAGGCGGCTGGGAAATCATCTTGATGGTACTGACTGCATCGTTCTAACATCAGATATAAAAGTCCGATTGGAAGAGGCAAATTGCTATTACTACCCCGATATAGCAGTTACTTGCGACGAAAGAGAGATAAATTCAACCGAGGATTTCATTCTTCATCCGTCTTTGATTATTGAAGTATTGTCGCCGTCAACGGCAACTTTTGACAGAGGTAATAAATTTGCAGATTACCAAACTGCATCGAGTTTGCAGGAATACGTGCTCATCACTCAATCCGAAATCAAAATTGAATGTTTTCGACTCAATGCTGAGGGAAATTGGGTTTCTCAGACTTACCGACAAGGAGATGAGTTAGAGTTAATGAGTATAGATTTTCGCTGCCCGATCGCACAAGTTTATCAAAAAGTACCCGGCATGGTATTGTGATGTATGAAACAAGATTTTTAGTAGTAATCTCCTCTCGTCTGTACCTTGGCAAAAACCTTTAACCAATTTGGTAGTAAAGACTTTAGTTTTTCTGCCGAAGCTAAAGGAGGGCTGAAGTCCTCACTACGAACCGATGAGGACTAAAGTCCTCACTAGGAACCCAAAAGATAATTTACAAATAAAAAACAATGATTAAAATCTTACACCTTTCAGACATTCACATGGGCAGCGGCTTTTCCCACGGCCGCATTAATCCAGAAACCGGTTTAAATACGCGGCTGGAAGACTTCGCGGCGACGCTGAGTAAATGTATGGATAGAGCAATTTCTGAACCCGTAGATTTAGTCATATTCGGCGGCGATGCTTTCCCGGATTCAACGCCTCCACCGTTTGTAAAAGAGGCTTTTGCTTGCCAATTCAGCCGCTTAGTTGATGCCCAAATTCCGACGGTTTTGTTAGTAGGAAATCATGACCAACATTCTCAGGGACAAGGCGGCGCGAGTTTGGGAATTTACCGGACTTTGGGGATACCTAAGTTTATTGTAGGCGATCGCCTGGACACTCACCTGATTCAAACCCGCAGCGGCCCCGTACAGGTGGTAACATTGCCTTGGTTGACTCGATCGACCTTAATGACACGATCCGAGACTGAAAGCCTGTCTATGGGCGATGTTAACCAATTATTAACCGAAAAACTGACGATCGCAATGGAAGGCGAAATTCGCCGCCTCAACCCCGACATACCAACCGTACTTTTAGCGCACTTAATGGCAGATAAAGCCAGTCTGGGCGCCGAACGTTTTTTAGCAGTTGGCAAAGGTTTTAACATTCCCGTTTCGATGCTAACTCGCCCTTGTTTTGATTATGTTGCTCTCGGTCACGTTCACAAACACCAAAATCTCAACGCTTCCAACAATCCGCCCGTAATTTATCCCGGAAGTATCGAACGAGTTGATTTTAGCGAAGAGAAAGAAGATAAAGGTTTTGTGTTAGTTAATTTGGAACGGGGGAAAGCAGAGTGGGAATTTTGCACTTTGCCAGTGCGGGTGTTTCAGACTATTAAAGTGAATGTTTCGGAATCGGAAAACCCGCAAGCCGAGTTAGTTAAAGCTATTGGCAAGAAGGAAATCCAAGATGCGGTTGTGAGATTAATTTACCAATTGCGATCTGAACAATTAGATTTAATCGACAACGGAGAATTGCACACACTTCTGGGCGAAGCGCACAGCTATACAATTCAACCGGAATTAGTCAGTCAGTTAGCAAGGCCGCGGTTGCCAGAATTGAACGCTAATAATAGTATAGATCCGTTAGATGCTTTAAAAACTTATTTGGCAAGTCGCGAAGATTTGAAAGATGTGGCGGAGAGTATGTTGGAGGCGGCGCAGGGTTTGTTGGGAGGGAAAGAGGAGGTTGTGGTAGAATTTTAGGTATGGGAATGATTTGACCGCAGAGAACGCTTCAGAGCACAGAGGAAGAGAAGAGAGAGATGAATAATTCCAATACTAACGGATTTGATATAACTAGAGGGAAAAATGAGAATCAATAAAATTTTTGTCACTAAACTTTTTGGAGTGTTCAACCATCCGGTTTCGCTCAATATGGAAGATAGAATCACGATTATTCATAGTCCGAATGGATTTGGTAAAACAGCATTACTTAGGCTGATTAATGGATTCTTTAATTCACGTTACTCAGAAATTCGGACTATTCCATTTGAAGAATTTAGAATAGACTTTGATGATGGCAGTTATCTGCAAATAACTAAATCTATTGATACCAGTGAAGATAAAAAAGATAAAGATTTGACATTTTATTTTTCTAAGCCTGGTGCAGAAGCAGAGATATTTTTACCTAATCTATTAATAGATTCATTGGCAGAAACAAATGTTTCTTTGGATATCACAGAGGAGAGACTACAGTCATCAGGTGGTATAGAAACACAAACTAAAAATTCGGAATCAATCGCCTTTCAAAATCTTGCCAAGGCCTTGACTGACTTGACTAAACATTTAATCTCAAGAAAAGTTAATAAAGAACCAAAGTGGCTATCAGAACTAAAAAGCTCGATTGATATTCGTTTTATAGAAACTCAGCGCTTGTTAACTCCCTCAAATATTCCTGAAGCAGCGGTAGACACAAAACATCCATTAATGATTCCCTCAGTTAATATATATTCTCAGGAACTCGTAGAAGAGATTCAAGCCAAACTAGCTGAATACGGTGCATTGTCTCAGTCTCTTGAAAGAACGTTTCCTGCGAGAATTTTCAACAACAAAGCACCCTCGGATATAACAGAGGAAACACTTCGCAACAAATTAAATGAAATTGAGGAAAAGCGTTCTCGTCTCAGAGAAACTGGTCTTTTAGATAAAGACGAGAATTCTGATTTCCAAGTAGAACAAAATATTGATGGAGTCACAAAAAACATTCTGTCAGTTTATGTTGAAGATGTAGAACAAAAACTCATGGTTTTCAAGGAACTTGCTACTAAAATAGAACTTTTCAAAGGAATTATTAAACAGCGATTTCTCTATAAAAACATGAGCATCAGTAAAGAGAAAGGTTTTACCTTTACAACGGCGGATGGTAAGCCTTTGTCGCCGACAGACTTATCTTTTGGAGAACAGCATGAACTGGTAATGCTTTACCAGTTGTTATTCAAAGTTCAAGCTAACTCGCTTGTTCTCATTGACGAACCCGAACTTTCGCTGCATATAGCATGGCAAGTCGAGTTTCTCAAAGATTTGCAAGCAATTATTAAGCTGGCAAACTTTGATGTTTTATTAGCAACTCATTCTCCAGATATTATTGACGATAGCTGGAATTTGACAGTGGAATTAAAAGGGCCAATTGAATGACCCAAAACCTTAAACTCGATCCACAAAACCTTAAGCCCGATCGCATTGCCAACAGAATTCGCCTGCTGAGAACTCAATCTCAATACACTGGATCTTTTTTAATTGTTGAGGGAGATACAGATGCGCGGGTATGGACAAACTTGGTACACTCCACAAAGTGTCGTGTAGAGAATGCCTACAATAAAGATAAAGCTGTGCAAGTGCTAAATATCCTTGAACAAGGTAACTTTGCTGGTGTTTTGGCTGTTGTTGATGCTGATTTTGATATATTAGAAGGAACTGTTCCACTTAGTCCCAACTTGCTGTTTACAGATACTCACGATTTGGAAACTATGCTGCTGAAGTCGCCAGCACTTGAAAAGGTACTTTTGGAACACGGATCGGAAGCAAAAGTTAATAATTTTGCTAAAGATATCCGCCAGACTTTATTGGAAAGTGCCAAGATTATCGGTTATTTACGATGGGCCTCGCTGAAATTTAATTATTGTTTGAAATTTGAAGGTTTAGCTTTTAATAAATTTGTAGATGATAAAACCTTGGCACTAAATGAATCGAAGTTGCTTCAAACTGTGAAAAACAACTCTCAAAAGCCGGGACTTGACGAACCGAAAATTACAGCAAATATGGATAGCTTAAAAACATATACTCAAGATATGTGGCACGTTTGTTGTGGGCACGATATGATTGCTATTTTGTCGATCGCACTTTGTAAAGCATTAGGTTCCTGTAACTCTAAGGAAGTCGAGCCAAATGTGCTAGAAAAATATTTAAGGGTTGCCTATGAGTCTGCTCATTTCCGAGAGACAAAACTTTACACAGCTATTCAGACATGGGAACAAACTAATAAACCTTTCCAGGTTCTATCTAATCTGTAACTCCCGCATTCCCAAAAATCTCCCCTACAACCAACCGAGTTCCATTGGCAAAATCTACCCCCGACTGCACCTTTTTCCCCGCTAACTGCACCTCCCGCAATAATAACAAACCATCGCCAGTTTGGACGATCGCCCCCAAGCCCTTCACAACCTTAACAACTTCCCCATTCGCGCCCGATAACTTGGCCAAAACAGGCCAATCGCGTTCCAAAACCCTCAAATCCGGCGGTAATTGCAGCCAATATTCCGGCCCGACGGGCACAGTAGCTATCACCTTCAGAGAATTGCCGCGAAAAGTCGTCGTGCAATCCGGGAAAAAGCCCCTAACTTGATTGTGAAGGTCGATCGCACTTTTCGACCAATCCAGCACATAATCCGCACTCTTAATCATCGGCGCATAAGTCGCCTCAGCATCATTTTGAACAACAGCTTCAATTTGGTCGTCCCTCAATTTCACCAAAGTTTCTATCAACAAATCCGCCCCAACTTCCGCCAACCTATCCGCCAAAGAATCAGCATTATCCAACAGTGAAATACCAGCAAAAGCCTTCAATAGCATCGCCCCAGTATCCATCCCAGCATCCATCAGCATAGTAGTAATTCCTGTTGTCTTTTCCCCGTCAAAAAGACAGCGCTGAATCGGTGCTGCACCGCGATACTTCGGCAAAATTGAACCGTGAACATTAACGCAAGCCAAACTAGGAATATCCAGAATTTCTTGAGAAAGAATTTGGCCGTAAGCCACCACCACAAACACATCCGCCTCCGCTTCCCGCAACTTAGCAAGCGTTTCAGAATCCTTCTTAATTCGGCGTGGCTGCCAAACCGGGAGACTGTGATTTAAAGCCACATCTTTTACAGGTGAAGGCATCAATTGATTCCCTCTTCCCCGACGTTTGTCCGGCTGAGTCACCACACCCACAACTTCAAATTCTGGGTGACTTAGCAAGCTGGATAAAGTAGGAACAGCAAAATCTGGAGTGCCAAAAAAGACAATTTTCATAGATTCTTCGTTATTAGTAAGTAGTCCTCAGTCATTACTCATTAGTCATCAAGTAGGTAATGGCAAAAAACCCTAGTATATTATAGAGACTATTCAGCGCGTATCAGCTATGATAGAAGCGAGTTTATGAGTATTTTTACCTTCCGGACTCATGTAATGTTTATTTGTCAGCTCAAACAATAGTAGTTTGCTTCTCGATTATACACTTCGAGAATAGTTCCGAGTTGTGCGATCGGCAAAAAAAATCTCGATTGATACTCAGGTGCCGCCAGACTCGATCCCTCAAAAGCAATGAGTTTTATAGACCCAACAACATTTGCATCCATGCTTCCCAAGTTAACTATAACTGTTTTACACTAAGAATTCTCATCTAATCTACCTTGGTCACGGCTAATCTCAATCTTATCATATCTCCTCGAACATGGAAAAACCGTCGAATCCCCTGCTTAAACTCAGCCGCAGCTTATTTGCCGACACCGCCGAACAAGAAAAGTTTATTCATGCCCTCAGCAATCGCCAAGCGTTTAATCCTGCTATCTTGTGGCTGCAACCAAAACCAACAGAAAACCTATTTAATCTCGAAATTTCAGTTGTTTGGTAACCGCAATTTGTAGCTAGACTAGCCTGAGAATCTCAATCGGGAAAACATTCCTTACATCAAGCAGGAACCTACTACTGTCTCGACTTTTCCTCAATCTTCGCCGCCTCCACATTGTTAACAATACCGCAGCCAATCAAACTAATCTTAGATATGTGCGCCGCCCCGGAGGAAAAAGTATATTTCCTGGAAAACATTAAACCCAGAATTCCTGTTGTGCAACGAAGCCATAGGCAAACGCATGGGAATGTTGATCTCTAATTTAAGACGCTGCCAAATTCTACCATCCGCCGCCAACCTCGATTCAAAAATACTTGCCGAAAAGATGCCACAAACGGCTAATTTAGTAATAGTAGATGCTCCTTGTACTGGTCAATCACTTTTAGCAAAAGGAGACAAAGCACCCGGCTGCTTTCATCATGTCACCATCAACAGCAATGCCAACCGCCAAAAAACAATTTTAGCCAATTCTGCTAAAATTGTAGCGTCCCAAGGTTATCTTGCATACATGACCTGCACTTATTCAACCGCAGAAAATGAACAAGTCAGCCAATGGCTGTTAAGCAAATTCCCCGATTTTCACCCAGCCTCTGTTCCTCATTTAGAAAAATATCGATCGCACCTGACAGAAATTCCTTGCTATCGGATGTGGCCGCAAGATAGACTAGGAGCAGGAGCTTTCACCGTTTTGTTTCAAAACACCTCCGATGGAGAAAGAAATCAGCTACCAGCAGATTTTCGAGATTTAGCTCCTTTTACCAACCTCTAACTATCCGCGTCCATCCCCGTTCATCTGCGGTTAAAAAAATCTTCTTCCCTGAATCTAACTAAAAAATGATATTATCCAAATTATCCAAAGCAACTAAAAGACAACTCAAACTAGCGATCTGCATTTTAATTACCTTAAATCTGCTAATATTAAGCGGCTGTCAAAACAGCATCACACCCGCATCAAAAAACGGCGAGCCGATCGAACTCATACTGTGGCACGGTATCAATCCTCCGCCAAATCGCGACGTATTTCAAACCCTCACAGACCAATTCAACAAAACACATCCCAACATCCAGATCAAACCAGTTTACATCGGTCAGCCAGACCAACAACTCCCAAAAATACTAACAGCAATAGTTGGAAATGCACCGCCGGATTTGCTGTGGAATGGCCCCTCAATTGCAGGAAAACTAGCAGAACTCGACGCCATTGTGCCCTTAGAAAACTGGCTCGACAAATCGCCCCGGAAAGCCGAAATCGACCCGGCACTCTTCGAGTCAATGGAACTCGGCGGACATACTTGGTCAGTTCCCCTAGGCACAAACAACGTCGCCATATTTTACCGTCCCAGCTTATTTGCAGCAGCAGGAATCAAAAAAGTGCCGCAGAATTGGGCGCAATTAAAGCAAGTAGCCCGATCGCTCACGCGAGATACCAACGGAGACGGCCGCACAGACCAACACGGCATAGTGCTCCCCCTAGGCAAAGGAGAATGGACAGTATTTACCTGGCTGCCATTCATGTTCAGCGCCGGCGGCGAACTCAAAGGCAAAACACCTCAAAGTCCTGTACCCCAAATAGATAATCCCGGTTCTCACGCCGCCTTAGAATTGTGGAGCGACTTGTTAAAAGAAGGTTCAGCAATATTGTCAGCACCCGAACGCGGTTACGAACTCGACAATTTCATCGCCGGGAAAGTCGCCATGCAAATCACCGGGCCGTGGACGCTAGCACAGTTGCAGCAAAGTGCGATCGACTACGCAGCAATGCCTTTACCGCTCCTCAAACGCCCTGCAGCCGTCGTAGGGGGTGAAAACATATTTTTAATGAAAACCTCGCCAGAACGAGAGCGAGCAGCCCTAGTATTCTTAGAATACGTTATAGGTGAAGAATTCCAAACAGCATGGGCATTGGGAACAGGTTATTTACCCATTAACTTAAAATCGAGACAGAGCCAAGCTTATCAAAGCTTTGTGGAAAAAAACCCTGTTTTGCGAGTATTTTTAGAACAAATGAACTCAGCCAGAGCGCGACCCATTATATCAGGTTACTCCCGCCTGTCAGAAAACCTCGGTCGCGCCATAGAGGCAACCCTTCTCGGCCGCAACCCCCAAGACGCCCTTAAAGAATCTCAAGAGCGTTTGACACTAACCTTAGATATTGCAACAGCCAAAGAGAAATAGACAAGAAAAAATATTTTTTTTCTGTAATATATCCGCTTTCACTGTATTCCATCGAAAGACTTAAAACCTAGATTGATTGGTTAAAAATCTAGTGAAAATCACTACCGCCTGTACTTCTAATCAAAAACCGTGTTTATTGCCTCAAACTTACCTAAAAGCAGAGATTTTACGTCGCTGTTATTGGTATTTTAGGTATTTTAGGTATTATTGAGCATGGTGCAAGATGTTAGGGTGCATTGAGTTACGATCGCCCGACACAAAAAGACACCCACTGTCGCTCGGTAATAAATTTTTAACAAAAACCAAAAATTTACAAACCAATTGCTTAGCCATTAGAGATATATTTACAAAAAAGCGATACTCCCGAAATTCATGGGCAGATTTGATCGAACAAAAAAACCGCTCCCTCAACGGCACTACAAAAAGTTAGCTCAAAAGCTTCTCCCAGTACCTACCACCCATGACCTACCATCACCTAATAGAAACATTTTCTCTACCCTCTGCCTGTCCCGTGCCACCTACTGAGATCCCAACAAGCGTCCACCTTTTCCCTAAACGACCATGCAGACAAAGTTCCTTAATGCAATCAAAGGACATTCCTGGCGGTACTTCCTCGCAGTAGGTGCGATCGCCCTGGTCTACTATGGGGCGTCGCAATTCGCCATTTCCACCCTCACCCTCAGTTCAGAAATTTACCCGATGTGGCCAGCAGCAGGAATTGCCCAAGTCGCCCTGCTGCTGTTTGGGCGGCAACTGTGGCCGGGAATCGCGATCGGAGGCTTCCTGTTCAGCATGAACGTACCATCGGCCAACATCGCCACGGCATTGATATCGGCAGCCGCCAGAAGCCTGCAAGCGTGGACGGGAACTTATCTACTCCAGGGCATTAACTTTAGCGCCGGGCTCGATCGGCTCAAAGACGTTTTAGGAATAGTCGGGCTAGCAGCCTTGGGATCTACCCTGATCAGCTCCACCATCGGCAGCATCCTCGTATGCCTGAGTGGTATATCTAGCTGGAGCGATTTTGGCACGATTTGGGGGACTTGGTGGGTGGGAGACGCAATGGGAATTGTGCTCGTCGCCCCGCTGCTGCTGACGTGGCAACAAATGCCCAAAGTCCCCACCCATCGCAAACAGATAGTTGAACGAGCGATTTGGCTGCTGCTGCTACTAGCAGTCGGATGGCTCGTCTTTTGCTCCCGCACCCGCGCCGCCTACGCCCGCTATCCCCTCGAATACTTACCATTTCCCCTAGTAGTTTGGGCTGCCTTTCGATTCGGTCAGCGCTACACCGCCCTCTCCAACCTCATCCTCTGCGGCTTCGCCATCTGGGGTATCGCCCGAGGCAGCGGCCCCTTCCTCAAACACGCCAGCAGTATCCCCCAAGCACTGTTATCCCTGCAAGCCTTCATCGCCGTCATCGCCGTCACCGGCTTAGTCTTAGCTGCCACCGTCGCCGAACGCCACCAAGCAGAAGTCTCCCTGCGCGCCAGCGAAGCCAGCCTCGCTAACGCCCAACGCATCGCCCAGCTAGGCAACTGGGACTTAGACCGCAACGCCCAGCAATTGCGATGGTCAGAGGAAATTTACCGCATCCTGGGACAGCAACCGGGAAGTTTTGAACCCAGCCTGGAAGCCTTCTTGGAATACGTGCACCCTGAAGACCGAGAATTAGTCAAAACCTCGATCGAAGCAGCTTTATTTCAGCAACAGCCTTACAGCATCGACTACAGGCTCATACTCCCCGACGGTAGCAACCGCACAGTCTACGAACAAGCCGATGTCAACTCCCTCTACATCACCAGCACCGTCCAAGACATCACAGACAGAAAGCAAGCCGAAGCAGCCCTGCGTTCTTCAGAAGAAAGATTTTCCAAGGCCTTTCACGCCTCCCCAGTTGGGATCAGCATCTGCACCCTCACAGACGGATGCTTCCTCGATGCCAATGAAAGCTTTTTGCGCTCATTAGGCTGGCTGCGGCACGAATTTATCGGCCGCACTCCCAGCGACTTAGGAATGTTGGTTTATTCAGAAGACGGGCGGCGGCTGGCCCAGATTTTGCAATCACAAAATTCGATCAGCAACCAAGAAATCAAAATTCGCACCAAAGCCGGCGAAGTGCGCGACTGGCTGCTGTCAGTGGAACTCATCCACCTCGGCAACACTGAGTGCATTTTAATCATGACCACCGACATCACCGAACGCTTGCGTTCCGAAGAATTCCGCCGCGCCGCATTAGCCGCCGAAGCTGCAAATAGATCCAAAAGCATTTTTCTCGCCAACATGAGTCACGAACTCAGAACCCCCCTCAACGCCATCATTGGCTACAGCGAGATCCTGCAAGAAGACGCCCGAGACCTTGGTGCCGAAGAGTTCATCGACGACCTCCAGAGAATTAATACGGCCGGCCAGCACCTACTCGCGCTGATTAAAGATATTCTCGACTTGACCAAAATTGAAGCAGGCCGCACCGACTTGCACGTCGAAACCTTCACCATTTCAACTCTGGTTGAGGAAGTAGTTGCCACGATCAAGCCGACGGCAGACAAAAATAGCAATATTGTAGAAATACAATGCCCCGAAGATATTGGCTCGATGCAGACCGACTTGACTAAACTCCGGCAGTCTCTGCTCAACATCCTCAGCAATGCCGCGAAATTTACTTGCTCCGGCGCGATTACCTTCGCCGTTACCCGATCCGGCGAAACCCCCGCCGACGCTGCAAACAAAGGCAAAAAACTTGGAGCGTATAGAGGAGGTGACCAAGCTGAAAATAGCTTGTCTCTGTTATCTTCCGCTCAAGATTGGATCATTTTTACGGTCAAAGATACCGGCATTGGCATGAGTCCCGAACAGTTAGCCAGAATCTTTGAGCCTTTCACGCAAGCCGATTCTTCAACTACTAAGAAGTACGGCGGCACTGGTTTGGGGCTGACGATTACTAAGAAATTCTGCGAAATGATGGGCGGAGACATTACCGCATTCAGCGAGTTGGATAAAGGTTCTACTTTTACAATTAGGCTGCCAGCTATTTTCACCGACCTTTCAATCTCAACCGAAAAGTCTGACGAATAATATTTTTTTGACATTTATTTTCGATGTCTGCAACTTTTATTTACCTCCGCAATAGGCTGATTGTTTGGCTAGCAGTTAGGAGATTTGATCCATAATTTATCACATTATCAACTCAGTTTTTTCCCGGGGTTTTTCTAAAATAGAGTAATTTTAAATCAATACGGTTCAGTTAAGGCTCAAACCGTGGTAAATTAGGTATGGTGTCCACAAAAGGAGAGCAAGTTAGCGTGCATCTCAAAGAATTCTCATTAGTATCTCCCAAAATCCCAAGTAAGGAGATATTCAAGGCCATAGAGATAGCAATTCCAGCAAGTGCCATCGAACAAGCTATTGCCAAAACAAATGTTGAAGAGAAACGTCATCGTGCCCTGCCAGCACAACTGGTAGTGTGTCTGGTAATCGCCATGAGTCTGTGGTCAAAAGATTCAATGCGGGATGTCTTAAAAAATTTAATTGATGGTCTTAATGAAGCATGGATAAAAATTGGTAAATATTGGCGATTTCCATGTAAATCGGCAATTACTCAAGCCAGACAAAGATTAGGAGCGGGCGTGATGAGACAGTTGTTTCATTCCTTAGTACGACCAATGGCTACAGTTGAAACAGTAGGAGCTTTTATCAACGAACTCAGAGTCGTAGTGATAGACGGAACCTGCTTAGACCTCCCAGATAGTGATGAAAATGCCAGAGTTTTTGGTCGTCCAGGAAGCCGTCCGGGTACGAGAGCGGCGTTCCCCAAAGCTAGATTAGTGATTTTAGTAGAGGCAGGAACACATTTAATATTTGATGCCTTAATGTGTCCATATAAAATAGGAGAAAGAGTAAGAGCGTTAAAATTGTTACGCTCAGTGGCAGAGGGAATGTTATTGATGTGGGATAGAGGTTTACATTCTTACACGATGGTAGAAGCCACATTCAGTAAAGGTTGTGAGTATTTGGGGCGAATTCCATCCAACGTTAAATTCTTAAACGAAACACAACTAGATGATGGTTCATATTTAAGTTGGATTTATCCATCTGGCAAGTTAAGAAAAAAAGGATTTAAGCCAATACAAGTAAGAGTAATTGAGTACACAATTGAGCATCCCGAACGCCCCGAAGTACAAATTAGATATCGTTTAATTACCAGCTTGTTGGACGCGGAAAAATTTCCTGCCCAGTTCCTTGCCTGTGAATATCATCAACGTTGGGAAGTTGAGAATACGATTGATGAACTGAAAGTACATTTATTAGGACGAAAAACTCATATTCGTTCTCAAAAGCCAAAGGAGGTGGTACAAGAAATTTATGGTTTACTACTAGGACATTGGGCGGTAAGGTCATTAATTTTTCAAGCAGCAAGCAGCGCAGGTGTTTCACCATTGCGTCTTTCTTTTACTGGAACACTACGAGTTATTCGTCGCGCTCTCCCAAAATTTCAGCGGTTACAACCACAGGAACTTCCCTTTTTTTGAATTGGTTAACTTTGGAGATTCTCGATCAAGTTCTACCTGAAAGGGCGAGCGAGAAACAACCCCAGAGTCGTGAAAAAACCTGTCTCAAAATTTCGGTCTAAACAAGTTAAACACAGAGGTACTGGAATCATAATGAATCCTCCTGTATTTATTGTTTTAAGCACTGCATAGCCTTAACTGAACCGTATTGATTTTTAAATCAGTCGTAAAATTTTTACCCCACCTCAACCATCTCCTTGGTAAAGGGAGGGAGTAATAAATTCACACATAATTTAGAATTGCTGTAGACGTAGAAGATGAGGGGGGGTTAGATCACCCTAATTAATTTATGAGTAAATACGAAAAGTGCTGAAATCGTTTCCGCTGGCATGGGAATAAGAAATTTTCCTGTCCAGTTCCCGCGTCCGCGATCGTTTTTTGGCTGCCACCTAGTTTTTGAGGCTAAGCTCACTTGATTAATACTCCGAACAGTTTTTCTATAGCCCAATGGCTGATTCTCGCTTGACTTTGATCGACTGTGGATAATTAAATCAATGTCAGATCCACCCTGGGCTTGAATTTAATTCGACTTTTTTAGGCTCCTTCCCCTATAAAGCGTGTATAGCCATCCTAAATCATTTGTGAATTTCTTACTCCCTCCCCTTGATAAGGGGAGGGTTGGGGTCGGGTAAAAAAATTACGACTCCTGCAAGGATTGCTATAGTATCGTTACCAAAACTTTCCTGAGTATTGACTTGATAAGATGATATTATTATTTTTTAGCGTGCTGCCGACATTCAGAGGATTGGTTGGTTGACAACCCTTAAAAGTTCTGAGAATTAATATAATTAGCGCAGTTTGAAAGATTTGGGAGAGGAGACATGATCCCTCGGCTTCTCAATAAAACCTGTGATAGACTTCGATCGCGTACTTGTCCCCTAACGGTATACCTACGTATATATACTATTAATTAAAAAGATATACTGTAGAAAGTTGCCTACAAAGCGCCAGAAAATATGCACCCCCACCTCCAGCGCCAACTCGAACACCTCGGTTTAGTCGGCGAGTCTCCTCCTCCCACTGCTGAGCAGTGGCAGCTTTTATTAGAGCAGGTAAGTTGTAGCTATGACCGAGTTCAGAGTCAGCAAGAACTTCAGCAGGAAGATTGTTTTAACTTGGAGACGGTGGCATTAAAGGATTTAACGGACTCGCCCCAGTCCCCTCAAGACTCTCCAACAGCTTCAGAATTCGATCGACTGCGGGCGAGTGTCAACAGTTTGGGGGCGGGATTGTGTATCCTTGACGCGAAGGGCTGTGTAATCTCGGTGAATCCAGAGGCAGAACGCTTGCTGGGATGGCGACAGTCGGAACTTGCAGGCGTTTCCCTGCTAGAGCGCATCGGGAAGCAAAACAAAGGCAACAAATCCCAAGTTTTGACGGCTCCGAAACAGTCGCCAAGCAAGACTGAAGATGCGACGATCGCACCTACACTAGATTTACAAGAGGCGATCGCTTCCAGTCAACCTTGCAACAACTGGGACGACGAGTTTTTGTGTCGCGACGGCAAGATGTTACCAGTTTCCTATTTTTTCCATCCCGCAGTTGACGGCCGCGAAATATCAGTCTTGGTGTTTTTTGACATTAGAGAACACAAGCAATCGCTCTCGATACTGCAAGCAGTTCTAAAATCTACAGATGCAGGAATTCTGGCGGTTGACAGAAACGGCAATATATGTAATTATAATCAGAAATTTCTAGAAATGTGGGGGTTGTCTGCCAACCAAGGAAAGTTGAGCCGATCGACCTTCGCAACACTCACAAACACGCTCAAAACAGGATTCCCCTTCGACAGGGAACTATTGAAATACCCGCAAAGATTTCTCCCAAACGTGATTAAAGTGTCGGCAGATTCAGATACTCAAATCAGCGAATTATTAGAATTTAAAGACGGAAAAATTCTTGAATTAAATTCGTTGCCATCAAAAGTCGGAGCGAAAACAGTTGGTAGAGTCTGGAGCTTTCGAGACGTTACCGAACTCAAAAAAGTAGAAGAATCTTTGCAGTATCGAATAGAATTCGCTCAGTTGATTTCCCGTTTGTCAACCCATTTCATCAGCCAGCCCTTATCAGAAATAGACAAAGGCATCGATCGAACCCTGGAATCGATCGCCACCTTGAGCGGGTTTGACCGCAGTTACATCTACCTGTTATCATTCGACAAAACCCGCGCCCACAAAACCTACGAGTGGTGCAGCGAAAGCATTCCGGCAGTCAAAAACAGCACCGACAAACCAATAGAGATCGCACAAATCCCTTGGATCGCAGAAAAACTCGATCGCGCCGAATGCCTCTATATTCCAGAAATCGGCGAACTCCCGCCCCCAGCAATCGCCGAAATTGGCTATTTTATAGGTCAAAATCCAGCCGACTTCCAGACAGACTCCCCATCCCCAACAGCCAATCAAACAGCAACCGCCTCAATACCTTCGATTGGTGCTTCCCTAAATAATTTAGAATTTCAAAAACAGCAAAAAAATATCCAATCGCTGATAATTATTCCCCTAATTTGTAGTAAAAAGCTAGTAGGATTTATCGGATTCGATCGCTTACAGCAAACAGCAGGTCGAGCAACCGAAATATCCACAATATCCACACAGCTTAAAATGGTAGGAGAAATGCTCGCCAATGCCCTAGAGCGCAAGCGAGCAGAAGCAGCCTTGAGACAATCCGAAACAAAATACCGCAGCATCTTTGAAAACGCAGTCGAAGGCATATTCCAGACAACGCCGACCGGGCACTACCTCAGCGGCAATAGCGCACTAGCCCGAATTTACGGCTACGAATCCAGTACCCAAATGCTCGCGGAACTCACCGATATCAACCGTCAATTTTACGTTAACCCCCATCGGCGCGCCGAGTTTATGGCCCAATTGGGCGCGCGCCACCAAGTGTCAAAATTTGAATCCCAAATATACCGCCGAGACGGTAGCACGATTTGGATTTCCGAAAACGCGCGCAGCATCTGCGACGAAAACGGCAGCGTTTTGTACTACGAAGGCACAGTCCAAGACATCACCGATCGCAAACAGGCAGAATCCGCCATGCAGTTGGCCCTAGAAGCAGCAGAATCAGCCAACCGGGCAAAAAGCACATTTCTCGCCAACATGAGCCACGAACTGCGAACACCTCTGAATGCCATCATCGGCTACAGCGAAATGCTCCAAGAAGAAGCCGAAGAATTGGGCGATGAAGCTTTCGTCCCCGACCTCGAAAAAATCCGCACCGCCGGCAAACACCTGCTGTCGATGATCGACGACATCCTAGATATCTCTAAAATTGAAGCAGGTCGAATGGATCTCTACTTAGAAACCTTCGACATCCATACCTTAATTGAAAGTGCTGTTGCCACGGCGATCCCGCTGGTCGAGAAAAACGGTAATACCCTAGAAGTGTACTGTCCAGACAACCTCGACACCATGCACGCGGACATGACAAAAGTGCGGCAAGTGCTGCTTAATTTGCTCAGCAACGCTGCCAAGTTCACACAAAACGGGAAAATTGCGATCGGAGTGGAAAGAATTAAAAATGAACAATTAAAAATGAAAAATCAAGATGAATCTTCCCAAATTTTAATTTCCAATTCCGAATTTTTAAGTTTCCGCGTCGCCGACACCGGCATCGGCATGACACAAGAGCAATTGCAGCGAGTTTTTCAACCTTTCACCCAAGCGGATGCCTCGACTACCCGCGAGTACGGTGGCACCGGTTTGGGACTAGCAATCAGCCAGCGCTTCTGTCAGATGATGGGTGGCAGCATTGAGGTCAGCAGCACCTTGGGCGCAGGCACCACTTTCACCGTACTCTTGCCCAGCGCCATCAAACAGCCGGAAATCCCCAACAAAGTCCACGACAGCACTAGCCCTCTGGACGCGCCCGCTGTCGGCACGGTGCTGGTAGTTGACGACGACCCGATCTCGCGGGATTTAATCCAGCGCACCCTCAGTCGCCAAGGACTGCACGTAGAAGTCGCCGGCGGCGGCGAGCAAGCTCTCCGGCTCGCTAAGCAACTACGGCCAGACGCCATTACCCTGGACGTGATCATGCCCGGAATGGACGGCTGGGCGGTACTCTCAGCGCTGAAGGCCGATCCTGACCTTGCCGAAATTCCCGTAATCCTGCTATCCTTTGTGGGCAACAAAAGCCTCGGCTTTGCATTGGGTGCTTCGGACTACCTCACCAAACCAGTGGACGGCAAACGCCTGGCTGCCTTGTTGAACAAGTACCGACGCGACCAAGACGGGGTTGCAAGTAACAATTTGACCTGTCAGATTCTCATTGTGGAAGACGACGTTGCCACGCGCGAACTACTGCGACGCATACTAGAAACACAAGGCTGGGCAGTAACGGAAGCTGACAGCGGACGCGCTGCTCTCGATCGGCTAAAAGTTGCTCGCCCGCACCTGATATTACTGGATTTGATGTTGCCAGAAATGGATGGTTTTGAGTTGATCGGGGAAATTCGCAAATCCCATTCGGGAGATCCTATACCGATTGTTGTGATCACGGGGAAAGACTTGACACCGGCAGAAAGCCAGCAGCTAAACGGCTACGTTGAGCGGGTGCTACAAAAGGGAGTCTACAGTTGCGATACTTTGTTGCGCGATGTTCGCTCTATAGTGAATGACAGGTTCGATCGCAGGTACGACTCGAAAGGCAAGGAGAACACCAATGGCTAAAATCCTGTTGGTCGAAGATAACGAAATGAATAGGGATATGCTTTCCAGGCGTCTGGCCCGCAAGGGACACGAGGTCTTTATTGCTGTTGACGGTGCTGAGGGGGTGTCGATGGCGCTCGCGAAAGTACCGGATTTGATTCTGATGGATATGAGTCTGCCGGTTCTAGACGGGTGGCAAGCAACGCAGCAAATTAAGGCGGCTCCTGAAACTAGCAGGATTCCGGTGATTGCGCTGACGGCTCACGCAATGGCGGGCGATCGTGAAAAGTGTCTGGCTGCAGGCTGCAATGACTATGACACTAAACCGGTCGAGTTTCCCCGACTTTTGGGTAAAATTGAAACTCTTCTGAAAGAGGCCCTGACATGAAAGGTGACGAGGGCAGCGTGCTGGTTGTTGACGACAATGAGGTAAACCGCGATTTGCTGGCCCGCCGACTTCAGCGTCAAGGCCATCTGGTGACTGTTGCTGAAGATGGTCTCCAAGCTCTGGAAATGTTGCGAACAGAGCCTTTTGATTTGGTTCTCTTAGACATTATGATGCCGCAAATGAACGGCTATCAAGTGCTCGAAAGTCTGAAGGCGGATGAAAAGTTGCGCCATATCCCGGTGATTATGATTTCGGCGGTGGACGATATCGACAGTATCGTCCGGTGTATAGAGTTGGGCGCGGAGGATTATCTTTCTAAACCGTTCAATCCGGTATTGCTTAAGGCTCGGATTAGCGCTTGTCTGGAAAAGAAGCGACTGCGGGATAAGGAACAGGCATATTTACATGAGTTGGCGCAGGAAAAGGAAAAGTCTGAGCGTTTGCTGTTAAATATTTTACCGAGGGCGATCGCACAGCGCCTCAAACACGGGGAAATTACGATCGCAGACAGTTTCGCTGAGGTGACAGTGATGTTTGCCGATTTGGTCGGTTTTACTAAGCTTTCGGCTCATTTATCGCCGGCCCAATTGGTGGAGTTGCTCAACGAGATTTTTTCGGCTTTTGACGAGTTGGCCGAGCGCTACGGACTTGAGAAAATTAAGACGATCGGCGATGCTTATATGGTGGTTGGCGGTTTGCCGACGCCCAGCGATGACCACGCCGAGTCGATCGCCGAAATGGCGTTGGAAATTCTAGCAGCAATGACTAAGATACATACCAAGGGAGGTCAGCCGCTCAGCATTCGTATCGGCATCCACACAGGCCCGGTGGAAGCTGGGGTAATCGGTACTAAAAAATTTACTTACGATTTGTGGGGAGATACGGTAAATACAGCTTCCCGGATGGAATCTCAAGGCGTCCCCGGCAGCATTCAGGTGACAGTTGCTACCTACGAGCGCCTGCGGGGTAAGTACGTTTTTGAGGAGCGCGGCGTGATTCCAGTGAAGGGGAAAGGCGATATGATGACTTATCTGCTTGTGGCCCGAAACGCTTAATTAATCATTGGGCATTGGGCATTGGGCATTGGGCATTGGGCATCGGTAACTAATATCAACAGTCAACAGTCAACAGTCAACAAATCATCAAATGAGCGTAAATTCTAACCTTTTAATGTACGCCCAATGGGCGGGAATTCTGACAGTAGCTTTAGCTATTCTAACAGTTATAGCATTTATCTTCAAATGGGGTTTTCGCTTCCGATTGGTAGGAGTGACAAGCTTTATGGGCGTGATTGCTGCGAGTATATTCGGTCTGGGTTTGGGACTGTTTTCCCGCACAGAAATTCCCGGTGCAGTTCGCTATTCTTTAGTTTACGATACAGGCGGCGCTCAAACAGTAGTTACTGTGCCACCTACGATCACCGAATCGGAATTAGAAGCAACGATGCAGCAAGCGGCTGCGGATTTGTACTCTCCAGGGCGCTCTGGACGCGGCAGAGACTACATGACAATCCGGGTTCGTACAGTTGTACATCCTGAACCTGGGCTGTCGCAGCCGCTGTTTTTGGGCGAAGTGAGGCGATCGCTCGCGACTCGTTATGATGACAAAATGGCGATCGAAATCTTCCCCGAAAAAGTTGCTATTCTGAAAAAATATCAAGCTTAAAAGTAGGGTGCAGCAGCATTCTTAGGACTTAGGCATGGGTTCTCAGAAACCGGGTTTTTTACCAAGATTATTCGTTGTAACCCGCCGATTCGGTAAAAAACCCGGTTTCTTTGGTCGTAGTGCGTAAGTGCTGAAAAAATAATTGGGAATCGCTACTACACAAACAAATTCCGCGCAATGCGAGACTAAGAAACTAATCGTTTCCAAGCAAAGCCTGGTAATGCAGAACCGGAGGATATGGCTGCAAATTTAGGGATTATTTAAAAAATGATTGCAACTACCAAACAAAAATTTAATTTTAACGAATTTATTGCCATTTCCCCGGAAGATAGTCTTTAAGAATTGGTGAACGGAGAGATTTTCAAAATAGCAATTACCAGAAATCGTGATGATATTGGTGAATTTACAGACAGACACTTTTATCAAGAGATCGGCTGAAACTCAACTATGTAGTAAAACCAGGCATCACTATCAAAACTACCACAAAAGAAGGTAGAGAGCAAGGACGATTCCCCGATGTCAGCGTCATAGATCGCACTTTGTGGCGTGGTGAACGCAAAGCTTATGCCGCACTGGAATCGCCGATTCAGGTAGCTGTCGAGGTAGTATCAACTAATTGAAAAGATGATTATGTTGACAAGCTAGATGAATATCAACGCTTGGGCATTGCTGAATACTGATTATTGATTATTTAGCAATTGGAAAAAGAGCGTATTTGGGAAACCCGAAACTTCCGACGGTATTTGTTTTTTCGCTAAATACTGAAGGCAAATATCAGCGCACTCTGTTTCAAGGTGACGAACAAATTGTTTCGCCTACTTTTCCAGAATTAGTGTTGACGGCGGATCGGCTATTATTAGCTTAGTGGTATAGTGTGTATAGTCATTTCAAATAAAAAAGAGACACTATTGAGCGCAGTAGGCACAGATGAGTTGATCTAAAGATGTGCCCGGA
>NZ_JAUBTF010000058.1:0-42080 GCF_036702355.1 Microcoleus sp. D3_18_C4 | reverse complement strand
AACAAGCCAAGACAAAGGGTGTAGAAGAAGATTGGAAAAAAGAACTATGCGTACTGCTCACTCCCCATTCCCCACTCTCCTCACTTATGGCAGCACCAGAAGAACCGAATCAAGCTGTCCAACTCACTTGGGCTCTCCAATGTGAATCTATCAACGGTTATGTTACTCCGCTAACCTTAGCAAGTCGCACTCAAGAAATCTCTCAAGCAATAGCGAGAGGTGAACAAGAACTACAGCGATTTAAAGCAACTCTCAAACAACTGCAACTTGCGCCAGCTATTGCACATCCCCAAATTCCCCTGAATTTTTAATGCCTGCAACCATTTTGTCTGTGTCGCAAGCCATCGCTGGTTTGCGACACTCCTACCCAGTAACCAAGCCAATTGAAGCGATTGAATTTCTCCAGCAAACGCTTAATAGTATTCAAATACTAAACCTTTACCAACACTTTTTTCCAACTGAATTTACCACCAGTACCAGTTCTATTTACTCTGATAGTCCTGACATTCATAGCCCCCGCGAATTAGAATTTTTTAGTCTGCTTGACGAAACAGAACTTATCCCTATCAGCCCCTGGCAATTAGAAATAGCCCAAGAAGAACGCCTCGACGAACTCCTGATAGAGCCTTGGGGGTTAGATTGGTTGAGCTATGAAGATTATGATATTGAGTCATTAGCCCCTGAGTGGCAAATCTTGCTGCCTCTAACTTCTAAAGGACTAGATTGGCTAACTGAAAATGACGCACAAGATTGGTATGAAGAGGAATTTAACGTTTTATTTTCTCACGTTTTACCACCCGATAGTATCAATTATCTGCAATTCCAAGAGCTTTGCTCTCTGGCTGACTTTCCCATAAAATCAGTGCCAATTGTACTAAGTTTCCTCAATTATTCAACAGGTAATATTTGGCTAGACGGCTGCGCTCAAGACGAGTATCAATTTAGAGAATGGACAGTCGAAAACTTGATATCTTTATCAGCGCAATGGCAAAGTGCTAAAGAAGTAATAACCCAAGCTCAACAGGTTATCGACTGGCTTGCTACTGACCGCCCTCGACGTTTTCAGCAAATTCTTGAACTCTGGAACAAGAGCACTTTGTCAATTTGAATTACCTATGAATCCAAATAATTACGATTGAAACTCTCAAGTCTAAAAATGCTGAGCTCCCCGCTTAAGCGTATTCATTGTGAAGCAGCAACCGCTAGTGCGGTTGTAGCTGTTGGAAATTGAGGTCTTAACCATGACTGAAACTCTAACAACAACCGAAAGAATTGCACGTCTCAATGACCAGTTGCGTCAAGGAAATACCAAAATTGGTGAAATTCGGATCACTCAAACTGTAAAAGCTCTTCCTCCTGAATACCAACAAAAATTACTGCAATTAGTAAGAGATTTTAACAGTTTTGAATCAGGCAACGACCCCTACGGAGAACGAGATTTTTTTGCCATTCAACTGGATAGCAAAAACTACTTTTTCAAAATTGATTATTTTGACAGAAAAGCTTGGCTGGACAACCAAGAAGTGAGTTCAGAATGCCCAGAAAACTCGGATAAAACTTGGAGAGTTGCTACCCTAATGAAATCGAATGAATACTAATTTTCAAGTAGGAGCTAACCTTACCTATCGGGTTAGCTCTATAACCTCTATCAATTTTAAGCTATTATGTATGCAACATTTGTCAGGAGAAGCCTTCCGTGAAATTCTGCAAATAGCTCCCCGACAGCTAACAGAAATTGATGCTGAATTACTGTTCATCAAAGAACAATACCTGTTCCATTATCGAGAAGGGACAAAGGAACACTACAAACTACTCTCCTCTGTCAGTTTGAGAACTGCATTTTCTCACGAGCCAATTGATACAGGTTGGATGCCTCCAGGAGTCATAAGGTGGGGAACTAATTCTCAAGGAAATTGGGTAGTAAAATTCATACCTCCTGCTCAATATAACCTCCACTTTGATGATATTGAACCGATTACTATTCCGCTAACCGCTTTGGTATTGGTAGGACAGAACACTCAATATTGGGTATGGGCAACTGATGTCGCCACCTTCAACCCAGAGGCGAAACCTTACCATACTCCCTTACCAAATATCCACCCAAACGGTTTAATTTGCTGGGGACAAAATACTCCCCCGGTTGCTTCAACTCAAACCATTGATATTGCTTGGCAAACTTTCATCACTACTCCTTTCAATGCTGACTTATCCAGCCAAAAAAGCCGAAAGTTTCCCCAAGATGTCAGAGAACATCTGAAAAGTTTAGCCTTGAAAAAAAGGCGTTCCTATCCTGTTAAAGATTTAGTTGAAAGCAGGTGCAACCAGTCAATTAACTCTTTAATAGAACACCTTTTATTGATTGCTAACCCTATCTAGGGATTGCACTCAACATTTTTCTTTCAACCGCCAAGTTTAAGTTAATGCTAAAACTTTTTAACCACATTCATGCCTCTATTCCCTTGCCTCCCATTGCTACTGGAGTATTCTGCGAATACGTTACAGCTTCTAACGGCGTGTTTGTGCGTTCAGTTCGCCCCGGACTAGAGGCAATGATTCCTGTTGCAAATTCAGCGCCCAATACTATCAAAGGGTTGCCATCTATAGAACCGTACTTGTACCTTGACACTCGTTCAGTACCATTAGAATTACTCCTTTCTATGTGTACAAAATCTGCATTTAGCAAAGATAATAGTGGGAATCTCACAGAGATTTTATTTCACCTATCCCTTGACAGCCGCAATCAATGGCAACTGACAATTCCACTCCAAACAACTACACGAACAAGCTGCCAACCTCTTGATAATTTATCCTGCTCAACTGCCTTAATTGAATGCCACTCTCACGGAGAAATGCCTGCTTTCTTTAGTAGCACAGATGATGCTGACGAGCGCGGGTTTAGACTCTATGCAGTCTTGGGTAAAGTTAATACTTTAAATCCTGAGATTTTAGTCAGAATCGGAATTTTCGGACACTATAGCTTAATTAAAGCTAGTTCTGTATTTGAAGAGCCATATTTTATCACCGATGCTTACCAAAACTCCCTTAAACCTCGACTTTGAGTACGCCAATTCTACCCCTCTCCTCCTCAAAGATTACTCTCACCTACACTTGTGGCTCGTTGGCTGTGGGGGCACTGGCTCTTATGTAGCTGAAAGTTTAGCACGATTAGCTTACGTTTTCAAACAACGTGGTAAAAATGTCAATGTTGCCTTTGTTGACCCTGACATTGTTGAAGAGAAAAACTTGGGAAGGCAGAGATTTTGTCAATCTGAACTGGGATTGAATAAAGCCGCTACTCTTGCTTTGCGTTACAATCTTACCTGGGGGCTAGAAATTAGTGCAATTCCTGACTATTTTGACCCCAAATTGGTAAAATCATACTGGAATGATTTGGTAATTATCACTGGCTGCGTTGACAATAGTGCGGCTCGTCGTTCCCTCGGCAAAACACTAGAAAGTAACCGCCACTCTGATATTCCAAGAATCTGGTATCTTGATGCTGGCAATAACTTTGATAGCGGTCAAATTCTACTAGGTAGTCATAATTGTGGTGAGGGGTTAATTACTCACCTAGATCAATTTGAGAAAACAGGCATTATGGGAGCGTTACCCTCTCCTATTTGGCAGTGCCCCAATTTGAGAAAATCCCAGCCTGAAGAACTGGCAAATACCTATTTATCTTGTGCTGAGTTAGCCACTATTAACGCTCAGAGTCTCACAATTAATCAAGGGATAGCCTCCATTATTGCTGACTATTTATTCCGTCTCACTTTGACGAATGACTTGCGCAGGTTTGCCACTTTCCTTAACCTTAAATCGGGTTCTATGCGCTCGGAATTTATCAGTTTTTCATCTCTTAAAAGGTTTGCAAGAGGGGGAGGGGGAAGGGGAAGGGTGGAAAAAGGAAGGGAAGAGGAAGGGGAAGGGTAGAAAAAGCTGATTATTTGGGGAGGGGAAAGGAAGGCTTCGCCGTGAACTATGCGGCTCGACTGAGCGACATTCGGCTTGCGCTCAATCGAGCCACAATTCGGCTAAGCTCATGGTCGAAGCCTCACGCCGAAGTCCGACGGGAACCCCGCTTACCGAACGTCCGAATGGAAAGTTATAGGTTGCCGTTATCTAAATTGAATAAAAAATCAAATAAGGAGTATGAGAAAATTGGCAACATAGTAGCCGTTATACCAGCCTTGACAGTCGCGTAAATTGCTGTTGTCGGACTCGCGCTTTGCAATCGGCTAAACTGTTGTTGTCTGATAAAGCTTGACAGTCGGCTAAACATTTATTCCCTGACTTGGTTTACAGCAGTCGCTCGACTCCTAGCTATTAATGGCGGTTATAATTCTCCACCCTATTAGTCCAGGTAGTAATTTCTAAGTAGGTAGGCGGGATTAAACCGAATAATGTAACAGTATGTAAATAGGCTTAAGTCAGCCAGTAGAGAGCATTTGAACACTTTACATCGTTTACATAGTTGCGTTTTAAAGCGCCGACTTACTTAGGCGTAAAGAGCGATCGCTAATATATTTCAACAACTAAATAGTTGGCCGTGCCTGTCCCATACCTTACCGCTCTTATTGATGTATTTGGGCTTCAGTCGCGATCATCGCCGTCGTTCCTGATTCTATATCAATAAGGTTTGAACTGCGGGTAAGCAGTATGCTCAATATTCATGGGGGGTGGATATTTTTCGTCTGGACGCATTAGTCACGGTTTGCGATCGCAAAACCATTGCTTGCTACCAAGAGAGAACAGCCATAACCAGTCACAACAGGCAAAGGCACGAACAGCACAAAAAAGCAGTAAAGGGACATGAAATTGCAGGCGTTTGCCGGATATTTTCGGATAAAAACAGGTAGAGGCCAGTCCCTGCAAATGTCTGTATTCTCACGCTCTTTTGTACAGTACACACCTGATTTTGTACAGCAAATGACTGACTTTAGTGCTCCCCAAAAATTAACGGGACTTAAACAACTTTTAAGCCCAAACAAAACCCCAACTGGCTTTATATGCAGCTTGAGCGTCCATATTTTGTTGTAGCCAGCGCACAAATCTATAAGATATAGCTGTTCTCAAAGCTTCTAAGACTTCAGTAAAATGTTACTTTTATATCACAGATAGATGGCTAGTTTACCCAAGGTTTATTCCCGATAAAGACCAAATTATCTATAAAAGTTACATGACCAGACTAGAGGGCGAGAATACGCGACTACGACATTACGCACAATGTCATCACTTTGGTATAATTGTGAGAGTATGAGTGCGATATTTGGAGACATTACTACCGTGAGCGTGGCGTTTGGCAGAATTCTATTGAGCTTACACTTTCCAGCAGCGATCGTCCAACAATCTTAAAATCTGTGCAGCAACTCGAACTTTTTCCGCAACCCAAACCCTGCTCCGCTAAATCTCCTCAACTAACGATGAGTTCCGAGGCTTTGTATTCTTGGAAACAACGCATTTTTGAACACCAACAATCTGAAAGTGCGCCACAACCGCGACAGGGAAGTCTATTCGAGCTAGCAGTAAATCCTTGTGAACCCAACAACATAGACCCGTTTGCCCTGCAATTGCACAATCTCTCATTCTGTGAGAAACCGGATTGGGGCGATCGTACTTGCCTCTATTTTGTTATTGACAACGAGCTTCCATTGCTGCTGTATGTAGGAGAAACTGACCGCACCCCCAAGCAACGATGGATGAGCCACGATTGTCATAAGTACATTGGCAACTACATCGAATTGCATCGGCGTTATTCCCTGGATGTGAGTGTAGCCATAGCATTTTGGTACGGAGCGCCGAGCAATCGAAAAAAGCGGCTGCAACTAGAGTCCGAGCTTATCTACAAGTGGCGATCGCCTTTCAATAAAGAATGCTGGCAGTGGTGGGGGCAACCGTTCGGGAAGTAAAACCCATAAAAATCACACTTTTAAATCTAGGAACAATTGCATTAATATATCTAAGTTGGCAATTAACTTACCTATCTATTTTATTTCGTAATGTTGAACCAAAATTTGATACTTCCTCCTAAAGAGGCAAACAGCCAACCTGAAATTTTAGTTTGCTGCGAGCCAGTGGTAATCATAGGAGCTAATGGTGCTGGAAAAAGTAGGCTTGGTTTGTGGATAGAGCAGAATCAGTCGAATCCTGAAAAAGTTCACAGGATTTCAGCGCAAAAGTCGCTAGATTTCCCGGAATACGTGCAATTGAAGAGCTTAGAGCAAGCCGAAAAAGAATTATTGTTGGGTACTAGCCAAAATCCCCAAACTTGGGGGGGGCTACTTCAAACAAAGATGGTTAACAGGTGGTCAGGTGGTCAGCAGCGCCCTACGTTGAGTGTAACCGTTGCATTAAATGACTACGAAAGAGCGCTTGCTCTTCTTTTTGCTAAAAAATATCAAAGAGATAGCCAACTAGCTAAACGTATTAGAGAAATGGAGCGCGAAGACAAGAATGAGCGTCCTGAACTACCAAATTCTCCTGATGAAATATTACTGAATATTTGGAAAGATATTTTACCTCATAGAGAACTCGTTATTGAAGATGGCAAAATTAATGTTTTAATTTCTGGCAATGATGTCTATCATGGAAGAGAAATGAGTGATGGAGAACGGGTAGCTCTCTATTTAATGGCGCAATGCCTATGCCTACCGCCTGATTCGATTGTAATTGTGGATGAACCTGAAATTCACCTTCACAAATCCTTAATGAGCAAACTTTGGTCAAAAATTGAGGAAGCACAACCTAACTGCCTGTTTGTTTATATTACCCATGACGTTGATTTTGCGGCTTCTAGAGTAGGTGCTAAAAAAATATGGCTTAAAAGTTACGATGGTAACCACTGGAACTGGGATGAAGTTCCAAAAGCTGAAGCTTTACCAGAACCAGTTTTATTAGAAATTTTAGGTAGCCGGAAAAAAGTTCTCTTCGTCGAAAGTGATAAAGGGGGTTTAGATTACAAAATTTATGAAGCGGTATATCCCGAATTTTTGATAATGCCTCGTGGTGGCTGTGACAAAATAATTGAGGCAACTAAAGCTATGCGAGACAATTCAGCCCTTCATCATGTTGAAGCTTTTGGTATTGTTGATATGGACTACAGACATCAAGCTCAGATTGATTCTTGGAAAAATTTTAATATATTTCCATTGAACGTAGCTGAAGTCGAGAATATTTTGTGTGTTCCTGAACTCTTAGAAGTAGTTGCCACTTTTCTCGGTCTTAACCCGTCCGACATTTGTCAGCGAGTTGCTGACTTTGTTATTGATAAACTGGAGAAAGATTTAGAATATCAAGTAGCACAACGTTCTGCATCAGAAATTCAATTCAAGTTAAATATGTTTAATGCCAAAAAAAGTATAGAAAAAACTTCCTTCGTGAAAACTTTTGATGATTTAGTAGCTTCTATTGATGCTCATAAAATTTATGAAAATAACTTTAGTTTGTACAAAAACGTTCTTGTATCAAAGGATTATGAAAAAGCTCTCCTCCTTTACAATAATAAAGGTTTACCTTCTAGAATTTCGCATTTTTTTGGCTTACTACCTGGGCAATATCAACAACAAGTTGTGAGATTGTTGTCTAGTGAGCATAAAAATGCTATTGTATCTGGACTAAAAAAATATACTCCAACTCTAATTGGTTAGAGATAAAAAGTTAACCTACTTGAAGGAGGATTATTTTCAACCATAATTAGGCTTCACTTCTAAGTCACAGCGATCACATACTACGAAGTAAACGCATCTCCACCGACCAATGAAAAAGTACCTCAACCTCGTTACTGCCCTCATCGCATCACTCAAGCCCAAATCCAAAATACCCATAATCGACACTTATGGTCAATCCACGCTTAACCAAGACGAGCAGCAAGCTCTCATGGAATGGCTCTTTGCTAGTTTGATGGGCGCGGGGTACTTCAGTAAAGCTCACCTGATTTGGGATGATGGCAAAGACAGAGAGCGAGAGATATTCACCGCATTGATGAGAAACGAGCCGATATTCCTGTACCGCCAGGGAGCGCGACCTACCCCAACGGTTGAAGGATATGGCTGGCGGCTGATTGGCGAACATCCAAGTTTGAGGGTGTATGAGTTGCAGGTGGAAGTTGAAGGAGAGTGAGGACGATCGATATCGTGACCGACGAAGAAAGTTGCCAAGGTTGCCGGGACGTAACTAAACACCAAAACTCACCCAGCGTCATCACCACAAGCAGTTTTAGGAGTTTTAGGATATCCAGAGCGATCGCCTGCAACGTCACCTTTGTAAACTCTGGTTCATTGTCCACTAGCATCCGCTCAAGTTGATGAAGTCGTGCAGTATGCTTGAGTAATTGGGAGGAAATTAGGGTGCTATTCTACTCTTACCTTCGCCAATTCTCCGTCGATAAGCAGCAGTTCCGGGAACTCCAACTTTTCTCGCAATCAAACAAGTAGGGACTGCGGGATTGAGCTTTTGCTTCACCGGCATTAATCAGTGCTGATGAATTTGCTGCTATAGTTGGGTAAAAACTGACTAAACTTAAATTTATGAAGAAAAACTTGTTTATATCCGTTATTATTTCATCTCTTTTTATCGTTGTCCTTCCTGCTAAAGCAGTTGAGACTAGGTGCGGATGGTTGCATAATCCCACGCCTAGGAATTGGTATTTAGTAGACAAAGATGGTCGTTGGATTATCTCGCAGCAAGGGGGATATGAAGCTAAAGGAATGGATGATAATCTTCCTACTAATGAGAAAGAGTACGTCAAAACGAATGGTTATTATGGGTATGGTTGTGCTTGTATGGATGTGGTGACAGATAAGGAGCGATCGAGAATTAGCGAAATTCGGGGCGGAGAATCATTACCGCTCTCAACCTGTCGCGAAGATCCGAACCTGCCAAAAAGTCTTTAGTTTCAGCCAACACCAACTGTACAATCACAGTAAAGCTGAGAAACCACCGCAATCATGACCGACTCGATCGCCACCCAACTCAAACAAGCTTCCGAGGGCTTACTATTCGCAAGCGAAACCGATGCTCCCTTCGAGGTCATTCATTGGCCGGCACAAGGAGAACTCACTCCGGCGAAGCTGCTGCAACTTACCAAACATTCACCTGACGTTGCAGTAGAAATAGTGAGTGTGGACGAGTTCTTTGATACCCCCACTGCTGAAGAAGATTGGCACGATGAAGAGGAAGAGGAAACGGCGAAGCGCTTTCAGAACTTGGTGAGCATCCTAAAGCAGAACCTATCGCACTTACAGGTTTACCGAGTTGGCAGCATTGAGATTGATGTCTACATCATCGGGATGACTCCCGGTGGCGATTGGGCAGGGCTTTCTACTCAAGTAGTGGAAACTTAATTACTGAGCATCCACTTTACTTTCAATGACTTGTTGAACCTGTGGCGACACATTAGACAAGAAATTCAGCCCCGTCTCGCGTTCAATTCTTGCCACGGGAACTCGAAAGCTTTTCCATCCTTTGCCTTTGATGCTGGCATCGTTAGGCATCATCACGGCGATCGTCCTGGTATTTGCGTCAATTCCCTGCATCCCCAATCCTTGTCTATCCAGCACCACGATAACTTTCCAATTCTTTGCCGGCACTGCAATCTTTTCCTTTCTGCCGATGCTGCCTTTCCTCCCCACGGGCCCGGCAATGATGTAAAGTTCCTTGCCCTGCTGCACCAATTCTCGACAATACTCTTCTAAATCATTCCACAAACCTCGGTTAACTTCTGGCACTTGAGGCATCATGTTGGTCATCAGGAATGTGCTGCTGTTATCCGCTTCATTGCGGGTGCGATCGGCACTGGGTGCAATGTGTCCCCTGTCGTAACCGCTTCCCGTGTAATCGTTGGGACGGACTTTGTACCAAGCAGCGGGGAGGGAATCATCGGGACGGAAGTTGTCTTGGCGATCGGCTGCTCCAATCCAAGATTTGTTGAGCTGCCACGAAACCCAGTTAGCGGTCTTAGTTTTGCTGTTGTAAGAAAGCACGTACTGCGGCTTCACCATCAGGTAGTTGTCGATGTTGCTGGCAACACTGGGAACGGCATTGCTGGGATTGCCCAGGAGTAAGTTGCGGTTGTTGGTTGCCGAAGCGATCGGTGGCTGCGTTGTGGGTTTCTGCACTCTTGGTTTAGGAGAAACTCGCGGCAGTGAAGATGGCGGGGCTGATGTCAGATTACAGCCAGCCATCATCCCCAAAATCAGAGCGATCGCCCCCAACGGCCATATTTTTTTCATGCTGCACCGCTCCCTTACGAGTCCAGTGCCAGCTTACCAACATACGCACCCAACAGTACACGAACTCAAAAATGCAGCGATTGACGGGAAAGGTAACTGCTGCAAATAAGAGAAAAAACTCGCAACATTCAAATGTTCAATCATTCAAACATTCAAGCATTCAAATGTTTTTAGTGGCACTAAGCTGCTGGAGGTATTGAGCGACGGACTTTTCAACCAGCTCGCTGATTTCTTCACCTGACTGTGCGGCAGCAGATTTGAGGTCGCGGTGCATTTGTTTGGGCAGGTAAACCGTGGCCCTGACAAAGTTTGGGTCTTTGCTTTTGGGGAGTGCGGGAGCGAGTGCAGGGGCGAGATCTGGTTCGCCTGGTTTGAGTTTCTTGGCCTTTAACAAATCATCAAAGCGGCTCACGGCAATATCTCCTTGCCGACAGCGGCATAACAACCCCAAGCAGCTTTGGCGTAGGCATCTTTGACAGCACTTACGGGAACCCCGGCGAGCGCTGCTTTTTGAAATACTGCTAGCCGCCTGACCTCAGCTTTGAATATCGGCAACTGGGCTTTCTCGATCGTTCTGCGAGACTCAATCCCGACTTTGCTAGGAGCGGGTGGGATGAGGGTGAGCAAAATGCGGTAATTCGATTTTAGGGAATGCAGAGCTTCCACCATTTGCACCATCGCGGTGAGGGCCATCGCATCGGGAGAACTCGGCAAAATCAGCAAGTCACAACCTTCAGCTACAGTTTTGAGTTCGTCTGGGTCTGGTCTAGCCGGCGTGTCTATCACGATGTGCTCGTAATCTCTGGCAAAGCGAACTCCTTGCTTTTCATCCACCACTTTGAACGGGAGGGAACCCCGCGCACCCCAATCCAAAGCACTGCGGTTGAGGTCGCCATCTACTAACAAAGCGGGTGCTTTGGTTTGCAGATAAGCTGCTAAGTGCAGTGCTGTAGTTGTCTTGCCGACTCCGCCCTTGAATGAGGCGATTGTCACGATCATAGGTTTATCGATACGTTGATTAACTCAACTTTATCCTGTAATCATCTAAATGTCTAGACATTTGAATGATTGAACGTTTAAGATGATGCCGTATCTAGCCAGTTATAGGGCGGGTTGGCTCGGCTAATTAACGATAACAACGTAGCGCTCGGTTGTGCGGGATGGGAGGAGGTGGATCTTCCCAAAAATCCAGCAGTTGCTGCACTGCAAGAGTTTGCCCCTATTCGCTCTCTCGAACGTGTGAATACTGTCGCGGGCCACATCACCAGCGGTTTATTTAATCATCTAAACGTCTAGATGTCTGGTTGAATAATTCAAGATTTATGCAACTGATACCTGGCGATGAGCGCGCATAGCGAAGCTATCCCCTAGGAAATCGCCCTCAACCTTTCTGTTACACGCTCTTGGGCGTTAAAACGAGCCAAAGTCTTTTGAGGTAAGGGTTGGAGGCTTATTCTGCAAGTTCTACTTAGTAGTGGATGCTCCTCTCCTGCGGGGCTGAGTGAAGCAACTAGGGCTATCTTGATGAGGGCAGACTTAGGCTTGGTGCCGGTGCAACCGAGCGGTATCGACGTACAATGAGCCGCCGATGCAGTGCGACTCATCAAACAAGCTCAATCGGTAAGCCAAGGCCCGCCCCAAGCGGTGATGTTTCTCAGCCGTGCGGTGAAGGGCACAAAGCTCAAAACCGAAGCAATGGAGTTGTTAGGAAAACTTACACCCACCATCAAGCCGTGCTCAACTCAGTCATTCACCAAAAACAAGTGATTGCTGATTCTTCGGGGCAAGCAGCTACGATATGGGATTAGGGCGGTCAACCAGCTAAAGATTCTGGTAAAGACGGGTTTCAGAATCGGACATTGAAACCTCTTACCGCACCTTGTGCCCCCATCTCCACCGAGAAAAATTGTTCTCGTAATCCGGAGAGTATGATATTATTGCCTCATCAGACAGTATTAATGAAACAAAAGCTAGCTTACGCTGGATTAGCTCAGTGCTTGTGGAGCTGACCTCAAGGACGTTTAGATAAAAAAACAAAAAGTGAAAAGGAGGCGAGGCGATATGCTACGTCATTGGATAGAGAAAAATCACATAACTCTCTTTAGAGAAGTCAAAGGTAAGCTTATAAAAGTTAAATGGCTTAAAAAAGCTATACGTAAGCTGTTTGACATATTTTTGGTGGCATACCCTGGCACACCCCCGATAACGACTTTAGCAATTGAGATCAATGAAGCTTGCAATAGAAAATGTGCTTGGTGTCCTAATTCCGAAAATTCACGAAAAAATAATTTTCTTGACGAAGATGTATTTTATAAAATTATAGATCAAATGGTGAAAATGAAGTTTATTGGAAGGGTAACATTTAATCAATATAACGAGCCTTTACTTGATAAAAGATTGCCTAAGTTTATCAGATATATAAGACAAAATCTGCCTTCTTCTTATATATATATAAATACTAATGGAGATTTCATGAATTTTGAATTATGGAACCTTTTAAGGAAAGAAGGATTAGACTATGCGAACATATCTCAATATGATGGAAAAATCAATCAAAACATTGAAAAAGTATTAGAGTGTCTCGATAATGAGGAGAAAAAACATTTTGGTGTTAATATTTTTGATATATCAAAAATCAATAACAGAGCTGGCTTAGTTAATACAGCTACCGAGCTTCCGTTAGAAAAATTTTGTTTTAGACCATTTTCTCAATTATCTGTGACCTATGAGGGTAAGGTTGTATTATGTTGTAATGACTATTTCGGTCATGTTGAAGTTGGCGATGTAAGGACAACACCAATAAAAGAAATATGGGAGAATGAAATTTTTACGCGTTACAGAAAAGAACTTAAAAAGGGTAACCGGGCTGATTTAGAACTGTGTAAAACGTGTGACGCATGATATGATATTCATCTAATCGTTCTCCTCCTCTCATGCACAGCTTAGTTTCTGTGTAAAGCAATTGCTACCACTAGACAGATTTTCTAACCTTTACGCAGACTTGGTTTTCAGTAAGTCCGGAATTCAAACTAAATATTAACAGTCTAATCATTAATACTAAAAATTTCAAAAAACAACATATGATATGATTAGTGTGATTTTGAATGTCTACAAAAGAAATAGCAATCTAGAAAGACAAATTAATGCTTTAATTGGTCAGACAGTACAGATTGAGTACGAGGACATCCATGTTTGGTATAATCATATTGGATTGAATCAGCATTTGCCTCAATCAAGGAACATAAAAACTTATGTATGTAGTTGGAATACTAAGTTTCACGGAAGATTCTTGATATCACTACTTGTAAAAACTCCATTTGTTGCTGTTTTGGATGATGACATCATACCTGGCAACAAATGGTTTGAAAATTGCTTGAATAGTATTAATAACGTTAATGGAATACTTGGAGGAAGTGGAGTCATACTTAAAGCTAAAGCTTATCGCCCCAACCTAAAAATAGGTTGGAACGGAGTACATTCACCAAACAACGAAAAAGTAGATTTAGTAGGTCAGACGTGGTTTTTCAGACAAGAGTGGGCTAAGTATTTATGGTATGAAGAACCGCTAACATGGAATAATGGCGAAGACATTATGTTTTCGTATCTTGCACAAAAGCATGGTGGCATAAGCTCATTTGTCCCACCACATCCAGAGCAAGATAAGGAACTTTGGAGCAATGTACCTGAGCGAGATTGTGGTTATGGAACAGATGAAAATGCATCTTTTCTAAATGCTTCAGAGCATTTTCACATTAGAGATGGAATATGCCAACGTTACATTGATATGGGCTGGAAAACGGTTAACAATATTAAATAAATCCGAATAATATGACCCACAAACTTGTATCTGTTATCATACCTTGCTTTAATGCTGAAATATGGATTGAGGAAGCTATACAAAGCTGTCTTAATCAGACATATTCAAATATCGAAATTGTTGTTATTGATGATGGATCAACAGACAAGTCTTTGGATGTTATTAAGAAATACAAAGATGAAATAGTATGGGAAACAGGTTTTAATAAAGGGGCAAATCATGCGAGGAATAGAGGATTGGCATTATCTCAAGGGGAGTTTATTCAACTGTTAGATGCAGATGACTTTTTATTGCCAGAAAAAATTGAGAGACAAATCAAGCTTTTGGAAGAAACGGGTGCAGATGTAATATATGGAGATGTTTATTATCAAACTCACTTGAGTAATAGTGAAGTTAAATTATCTCCAGTTGATCTTATTGGTGCTACTGGCTTTCACGAGGATTATCTGGAAACTGTTCTATCCTACGGATGTATGCCTTGTCAGGCATATCTTATTAGAAAAAGTGCTATTAATTGTGAAGAAGGATGGGATGAAAATCTCAAAGCTGGACAGAACAGAGACTTTATATTATCTATACTGATAGATAGTGCAATCGTTCTGTATCAACCAGGATACTATTCAGTTTATAGGAAAAACCATAGTAACAAGACTATTACTTCAAACAAAACTCTTCTAGCATATTACTTTGGGTTGGTTTCAATGAAAGCGGAGAAGAAACTAAATGTTCGCAAAAAATCATCTAAGAAATACTTAAGAGCGATCGCGAACTCTTATCTCATAAGAGCAAATCGGGATCGTAAACAAATAACGTCTTTATGCTACATTTGGCTGGTTTTTATGTTTCTAATATCTCATATAAAATTAAGCTTTTTAAGAGAGGTATAGCTCATGACTTTAGTGGAAGAAAAAATTGCTGTTCTTGGGCTTGGTTATGTAGGATTACCTCTTGCTTTATCCTTAGCAGAACATTTTTCTACTATTGGATTTGACACTGATCCAGACAAGGCTAACAAATTACGCAACAATCCTGAAGTGGTAAAGTCTAACTTAAGGATTACCGATAATGCAAGTGATCTTAAAAACAGGAATTTCTTTATAGTTGCTGTCCAAACTCCCCTAAATGCTCATAATCAACCAGATCTCAGTTTTCTAGTAGAAGCATCAGAAATTATTGCTTCTGTCATTAGTCATGGAGGTATTGTTGTCTATGAATCAACTGTTTACCCAGGAGTTACAGAGGATATTTGTAGAAAAATTATTGCTAATAAATCTTGTTTGAAACAAGGCACGGAATTTAAAGTAGGCTATTCGCCAGAAAGAATTAATCCAGGCGATGAAAATCATACCTTAGAAAAAACTGTTAAAGTTATTGCTGGAGAGGATCTAGATGCATTAGAAAGAATAGAAAGAGTTTACGGAAAAATCATTCAAGTTGGGCTCTACCGAGCTAAATCTATTAAAGTTGCTGAAATGGCTAAAGTTGTTGAGAATACGCAAAGAGATCTGAATATTGCTTTAATAAATGAAATTTCTATTATTTGCGACAAGCTAGAAATACGGACTCGTGATGTTTTAGATGCAGCAAAAACAAAATGGAATTTCCTTGATTTTAATCCAGGTTTAGTAGGTGGACATTGTATTGCAGTTGATCCTTATTACTTAATAGCGAAATCTGAAGAACTTAGCTATCACCCAGAAGTTATTCTGGCAGGTCGCCGAGTAAACCAGAGTATAGTTCAATATCTAGGACAGAAACTTATCAATTTATTAGTTCAAGCAAATATAGGTATAGCAAATGCAACAGTAGGAATATTAGGTATCACATACAAAGAAAACTTTTGTGATATTCGTAATAGTAGAGTTCCAGATTTAGTATCAGAATTGAAAGATTTTGGCATCAACCCTTTAATTTATGATCCTCTAGCTGATTTCAATGCTGTTAAAAGGGAATACAATTTAGAGCTAGTTCAATGGGAAAAATTAACGAGTCTAGACGCTATTATTTTGGCAGTTCCCCATCGAGTTTTTATAGACAAACTTGATGAATTCATATTATCTAAATTAAAGAGTGATGGAGTTTTGATGGACATAAAATCAGTAGTTAGGAGTGAAACCCTTCCTTATTCTGTAACCTATTGGAGTTTGTGAGTAAGGAAAGATTTGGAGGATTTTTTATATGAAGTCTACGATTACTACAATAGATTGTCAAAAGTTTACAAATCAATTACTAGCTTTGGCTGGCCGATGTAGAAGCAATCCCTATCAAGATCTGGATAACTTTTTACTAGAATGTCATTCTCTAGTCCAGGAATTACCAGATGAGTTAATTCATGCAATTAAACATTTTAGTTACAAGACTAATGGAGGTTGCCTGCTACTAAAATCCCTACCATCAGACTCGAAAATTTATAGTTTTAAATATCAGGAGAAATATCAGTTAAACAGTAAAAGTCCAAGGTTTTTTTACAGTGAAATTTTTCTTGGCATAATTGGTCAAAATCTTGGAGATGTAGTAGGTGTAGAGAAACGGGACATTTTCCAAGACGTTTGTCCTTGTCCTGGTCATGAAATGGAGTTTTCTGCCACAAGTTCTCAGGTAGCACTTCAGTTACACACAGAGAAAATGTTTCATCCTTATACCCCTGATTTTTTACTTTTAAGTTGTATTAGACCTGACCGGGAGCGTAAGGCAGAAACCACTATAGTAAACGCAGAAAATATATATCAATCAATTTCCAAAAAACATCAAGATTTATTATCAAGCAAAATCTTTTACCCTAAGCTTGATCTACCTTACATAGAGCAAAGTATGGTGTATTCGGTGTTCTATGAGTACCAAAATAGACTCTCTATAAGGTTTAACGTTGATTTTTTGACGAGTCCTAATAGCTATGCCAATGAAAGCCTTCATCAACTAAATATTACAGTAAATACAATTTGTGAATCTGTTTACCTCGATAAAGGTGATTTGCTGATAATTGATAATCGAAGATGCCTGCATGGACGATCTAGGTTTGTAGCAACATATGATGGTTTTGATAGATGGTTACAGAGAATTCATGTAATCGAGGATTTAAGTAGTGTGCCTACCAAGTATAAACGTGATAGATTTATTAATTATAAAAAAGATAAAATTTAGGAGGGCTGCTGTTAAATGATTATTTCTAACAAAGAAAATACTGTAGTCTGTGTAGATAGACTTAATATACTTCCTCAACACAAATTAGTATTGCAATCTTGTGCAAATACAGTATTCTATGAAGACTTACCAAATGATAGCCAGATAGTTGATAGAGTGGCGTGTGCAGCTATCGCAATTGTTAATAGAGTTAAAGTATCAAAGGTATTTTTTGAAAATGCAGCAAATCTAAAGTATTTGATTACTTCAAATGTTGGGTATGATAATGTAGATTTAGAGCTAGCTGCTAGTCATAAGGTAAAAGTTATTAACTGTCCTACGTATTGTAGTGATGCTACAGCGGAACATACCATAGGACTACTGTTTTCTATAGTTCGCAAAATTGTTGAAGCAAATCTTGATATTAAAAATGGCTATTGGCGAAAGAGCCTCTATACAGGCATAGAGTTAAAGGGAAGAACTATTTGTTTAATTGGAAAAGGAAACGTCGGAACAAGAGTTGGAAAAATTGCTTGCTCTTTAGGTATGAATGTAAACTACATAACTAAGGAAAGCTCATCATCTGAAATAGAAAGTTTGGTTAGCAATGCTGATGTTATTAGTTTGCATATTCCATTAAGTTATAAAACACATCACTTCTTTAATGCAAGGCTCATAGCCTTGATGAAGAAAAGTGCATACTTGATCAACACTTCCCGAGGCAATCTAATCGATCAAAAATCTATTTTTGAAGCTTTAAAAAATAATTTAATAGCTGGAGCAGCACTTGATGTTTTTGAAGAGGAACCAACGGGTAATAAAACCAATTACTCGATACATGAATTGGCTTGCTTAGAGAACGTAGTTGTTACTCCACATATTGCATTTAGAACAGAAGAAAGTTTATGCAAACTTGGTGAGGAGCTGCTTGAAAATGTTAAGTCTTGTTTGAAAGGTAATGCAATCAATGTTATACAAATATAACTATTCAAAGACATTTATCGGATCTGAAAATTACTGGATAAATAGATATGATTCTGGAAGAACTTCAGGAAATGGTTCTTATGGTAAGCTTGCTGAATTCAAGGCAGAGATTATAAATGAGTTTGTTCTGCAAAACAGTATAGAGCAAGTGATTGAATACGGATGTGGGGATGGAAATCAGTTAAAACTGGCCAACTATCCATTTTATATAGGATTTGATATAAGCTTTAAGGCCATACTTATATGTAAAAGTTTGTTTGCCAAGAATGCCAGAAAGACTTTTAAGTTGATGAGCGAATATACTCAAGAGCAGGGTGATCTAACCTTGTCTCTAGATGTTATATATCATCTTGTTGAGGAGCAGGTATTTTTTACTTATATGAATAGGCTGTTTGATTCATCTAAAAGGTATGTCATAGTTTATTCGTCAAACACTGAAATAAAGTTAGAATATCAAGCTAGTCACGTTAAGCATCGGAATTTTAGTAAATGGGTGTTTAATGTGAAACCAGAATGGAAGCTCATAAGGCACATACCAAATAAATATCCATTCATTGGTAATACAAAAACTGGTTCACTAGCTGATTTCTTCGTATATGAAAAAGCTTAACAATGCCCATGCACCAGACCACCAGAAATTCACCCAGGACTTACGCAAGCACCCTATATAGAACCCATTTGAGATCTTTTGACGATCGCCCGTAGAGATGCGATCGGCTCGCGCCACGGGCGATCGGCTCGCGCCACGGGCGATCGGCTCGCGCCACGGGCGATCGGCTCGTGCCACGGGCGATTGGCTCGTGTCACGGGCGATCGGCTAATGTAAAATTACAATCAAAATACTCAGAGCGGATAATGCCATACTCTACTAATCTCACAGATGCCCAATGGGAAACTTTGTCACCCTTACTCAATCAAATATTGCCACTGAAAAAGAAAACTCGCCCACCTAACTGGACTCAAAGAGAAATTTTCAATGGCATCTTCTACCAGCTCAAGAATGGTTGCAATTGGGCAGACCTACCAAAAGATTTACCTCCCTATTCAACCGTATACTGGTATTACAAGCAGTGGCGAGAACAAGGAGTGCTTGAAGAATTGATGAAACTCTTGCATTCTCAAGTACGATCGCAAGTAAAAAAAAAACCGAAGTGGACTAGATTAATGATTATCGATTCACAGGCAGTTAAAAATACCTGTAATGCCAGTATTGCATCGAAAGGTTATTGTTTTTACAAATCAACCAATGGTATTAAAAGACATCTAGCGGTTGATACGCTTGGGTTTCCATTTTTTACTCACTGCACGAAAGCTAGCTTATCAGATGATGCAGGTTTAATTGAAATGTTAAGCAAAAACATCAATTATTTCAAGTCTAAACCCGTTAATGTTCCCAAAGTCACTATCTTGCTAGACCACGGATATCACCCCGACCATTTGACTGCTGAGTTAAAGAAAATTTACCCACAGATTCTGACCAAAATTAAGTTTGAACTCTCGGAAAAACCCTCAAAAAAACAAAAAGAAGCTCAAGGGCAATCGGGATTTGTGCCAGTTAAAGCCAGGTGGGTCATCGAGCGCTCGAATTCTTGGATGGAAAGGTGTAAAATTCTCATTAAAAACTTCGAGAGAACTTTAGATAATGCCACTGCCAAGATGAATCTTTGTTTTATTAGATTGATGATTAAGAGGCTGGCCTCTTAGATCTCAAATGGGTTCTATATAGCGTGCTAAAAGTTGGTAATCGCTTTTTTTCTCCTTTTTTAGCCCTCTAAAATTCATATGCAGGTCAAATATATCGCTCTTTTGTCACTAAGGGCGGAGGAAAAGTGGAAATCAGCACCATCTTCAATTACAGGAATGGCTCCAAGAAACCGATTCAGACAGCGGATTTCCTCTCTTGCTCACTGGTACGTACTCAACGCCTAATGGCAGCAAAGGTTTCGGAATTTTTGCATCAGCCTCTTCAATCTTTCCCGCAGCTCGTGTTCAACGCCTAATGGCATCAAAGGTTTAGGAATCTCTTGATAAGTTGTCTTAGCTGTAACGCGGTGGTACTCAACGCCTAACGGCATCAAAGGTTTAGGAATTTGAGTCTCAGGTTTTCCGTCTTTCAAGGTTTGGTGCTCAACGCCTAACGGCATCAAAGGTTTAGTAATAGTATGGGCGATGCCGTGGATGTGATACCAAATCAGTGCTCAACGCCTAACGGCATCAAAGGTTTAGTAATTAGTAGATGTGCCAGACATCGAAGGAGCGCATCGTGCTCAACGCCTAATGGCGTCAAAGGTTTAGGAATGTTGCGTGGGTAGCCGTCATGCCTTTGCCACCACCGTGCTCAACGCCTAATTGCATCAAAGGTTTAATAATATGATCTAGCTGAAAGCGCTGAAAATCTGTTATGTGCTCAACCCTAACGGCATCAAAGGTTTAGGAATAACCTTGCAATTATAAGGGTTGACAACTTCAGACGCAACGTGCTCAACGCCTAACGGCATCAAAGGTCTAGGAATAGCCAGAGGGCGATCGCACTTCCCGACAACACAAAGTGCTCAACGCCTAATGGCATCAAAGCTCTAGGAATTTATTCACTAAAGCCAGCCATGCAGTCCATCTAATGCGTGCTCAACGCCTAATGGCATCAAAGGTCTAGGAATAGCGCGAGTATCAATGATTTTATCGGGTAAATCGTGCTCAACGCCCAATGGCATCAAAGGTCTAGGAATAGCGCGAGTATCAATGATTTTATCGGGTAAATCGTGCTTAACGCCCAATGGCGTCAAAGGTCTAGGAATCTGCGATCCTCCGGGTACGCCGTTGCAAGTAAAGTGTTCAACGCCTAATGGCATCAAAGGTCTAGGAATACCCATGATAACAAAGGGTTTCAAAGCATTAACGATGTGCTCAACGCCTAATGGCCTCAAAAGTTTAGAAATTCTACGAAGTTGCACGCACCGCTGCAGCCGGACTTGTGCTCAACGCCTAATGGCCTCAAAGGTTTAGAAATGCTGCTGCCAAAAATGCGATCGCTCTTGCCGAGTGCTCAACGCCTAATGGCATCAAAGGTTTAGAAATGTCAGACTTGATCGAAATTTGCTGGCGCTGACTCCGGTGCTCAACGCCTAATGGCATCAAAGGTTTAGAAATATTACTCCGATCGGGGCGATCGACGAGTACAAATAGTGCTCAACGCCTAATGGCATCAAAGGTTTAGTAATACCAAAGGAGCAAAATGCTTTCACGAGTTAGTGTGCTCAACGCCTAATGGCATCAAAGGTGTAGGAATCCTGGAGGAGCGCCATAACGTCGAACGACGACGTGCTCAACGCCTAACGGCATCAAAGGTTTAGTAATTTTTGATCGCTGCTGCGGGAGCGCCCGTCACTGTGTGCTCAGCGCCTAACGGCATCAAAGGTTTAGGAATAATAACAGGATAACCAGGAATGTTAGTTGTTTTGTACTCAACGCCTAACGGCATTAAAGGTTTAGGAATGCGCGTAAGATACCTGAATAGAATTCTCGGCACATTGCTCAACGCCTAATGGCATCAAAGGGTGAGGAATGTTGTGTCCGAATTGGCCTTGCGGAAAGTCGTATTGTGCTCAACGCCTAACGGCATCAAAGGTGTAGGAATCCTGGAGGAGCGCCATACCGTCGAACGACGACGTGCTCAACGCCTAATGGCATCAAAGGTTTAGGAATAGCGGTGGTTGAAGACCTAAATGAGATAAATATTCAGTTTTCAATGTTCAAATTTTTTGAGACTTAATTGAAGATTACCCTCAATGCTTGATAACTTATACATTACCCAGACTTTTCACTAAGTTTAGAAGCCTTGAAACCAGAAGATTGAGCGGTCGGTTGAGACGCTAGAATCTGAACCCAACAGGTTTCAGAGAAACTATTACAACTCAAGCTAAAGCGTTGAAATTTTCCCTGCCCCCTTTTACGTTCAATCCAAACAGGTAAGCTAATTAAACCTCGATTATCCTTGATTAACCATCGGATTATTCCATCTGTTTCTCGGTAAAGTCTTATTCCATTAACCAGTGCCCAAGATTCCCCCAGACTCAAGCCACCAAATCGAGTAATTTTTTCAGGAGTAGAGAGAGCGATCGCTACCCTTTCTTCTAATGTGACTGAGGCAGAATCTTCACTAGAATCAATTTGGACTACAACTTGTAGGTCGGTTAATAACTCATGGTGATTAGGTTTCGAGAATTTACTCGTTGGATAAGTACCTAAGTGAGCGCGACTAAATTTGTGATGTCGCTGTTTGCGAACAACTCTAGAGATCGCTGGTTCATTACCAATTAGCCCAATGGCAAGCTTTACACCTAAATGAGCAGCCATATCTACTTCACCAATCAGGGACAGTAGGAAACCATAAATCGTTGAAGGGGGGGGATAGCAGTAAGTTTCTTTATAATCTCGTGCAAAGCTGCGAGGAAAACTGGTGCAGGGGCACTCAAGGTAGAGCAGCATTAAGCAGCCACCCCCGTTTTGAGCAAGGCTTTAGCAGCAGCGATCGCTTCCTTAACTCCACGAACAACCGTCACATTCAACTTCTTTAACTGCTCCCCATAGAGGGTATCCACAATCTCACCTGCCACGATCAATTCACTAGCTGCCACATCACCAACTTCCACCAAGCGCAGCAACTTCGGACACCCTACGGTGTCACCCATCCGCTTAAAGCTATCCATAATCCAGGGGCTAGGATCTTGCGTCACTCGAATCACAATCGATTCTGGACGGAAGTCGTAGAGAAATCGGGCGTGGTTTCCGCCAACATGCCGTACTGCGCCAATGGCATCAAGTATCAAAGCTGCACGACTAGCATCCTGGAGACTTTCGGGTGTAAGGGCGATCGTGTATTGATAAGCAGTGCAATGCACTTCTGAACTGTGGATCGAAGTCTTACCTTTTGTACCTCCCTTAGACCCAAAAGCAATATCACCCCAGAAAGGATCGAGGCTAATGGCACGGCTTACTTCCAATGCTCCACGCCGTTTTGTCGTCGCATTTTCGTTATCTTTGCCTTTCTTGGCATCCATATAGCCAAACAAATCATCATCAATGAAATCTTTAGCACTGAAGCGTTCATTTTTCAGGTTATAGGCTTCTTTATCTGGATCGAAGGTGCGATTTACTTGGGCTGCATCCAAATTTTGCAAGTATTCGCGCAATCCCCAGCGAATTGCTTCAGCACTCACAGTCGTGTATTGATCGTTGCCACGGGTAATTTTTTGCAACGTAGATAGGGTGCTGCCATCGCCTTCCCCACGATTATTGGCAGCAACAGCAGTAGAGGTGACAATGGTTGCGAACAAATGCTGAGACATGATTGATAGTCCTTGATTTAGAAATAAGTTGTGAACAAGTTAGGAGGCAAGTAAATCATCGCCGTAGCTCTCAGATTCTGAAGACGTTTCGAGCGGTACTTTAGCACCATCCAGCGCATCCCCCTTTTTGCTGGTATAGGTTGCAATCGCTAACAACACCAGATCTCGCGCTTGTCGCCAATTTGCTTCGTCATGATGAAGCCAGTGATAAATTTGTGGTCCGACAGCTCTCATTTCTTTGCTGCGATATTGAGTCAAGACATCAACCAAGGTTTGAGCAAAGTCTCGTTGGGTGCTCGGGCGTTTCAGACGATTGAGCAGTTTATCTGTGACTTGTCCGTAATCCAATGGACGACCTTGCTTTTCAGCCTGCAAAATTTGCCCACGCAGATACGCACTAAATGCACCTTGCACGGCATCAAACAGCACCTGTTCCCTAGTATTGAGATACTCTGTCATTTTCACTAATCCTTTGCGTTCATAAAAACCATTCCGCTTGCAAAACTCATAGAATCCCCCATACCAAGCATTTCCAGTCACTAAGTTGTCACAAATCCACGGCAGCACCTTGGAAATCGCCAACCAGGTTTCTCCCTTGTCAGTCTTTTTCACCTGCGGCGGGAACAGCACCTTGGCAGACCGATATAGAGCCAACAAGTCCTCATCCACTTGCACACGATAGACTGCTTGTTTAAGGTAGTTCTGATTGTCATCCCAGGTTTGCTTTCCTAGTTGATAGACCTCGCAGTAATCTACTTGTGCTAGACCTATATCGCCCAAGGTCTGCTCTCGCCATAGAAAATTCAGTGCTGATTCTCCCGCCCCACTGCTACGGAAATCACGGTAGGTGCGCCCTGGAAAATCTTGCTTGTGCTTCACCCATTGCTTCAGGTTTTGCACTTCAGGAATCACAACGGCTGAGCGCAAATTCGGTAGCTTGTAATAGCCACACGCCAAGGGCAAAAATAGCAACGCTAGAAATCCTGTGGATGACTCTTGATAGGCTCCATTGACGAAACACTCAATCAACCCAGGCAGGTGATGCCCCTTGAGCGAAATCTCTTTTTTGAATGCACCTTTGGTATTGAAAGCCTCCTTAATATCTTCGGTGTAATAGCAACTGAGCAATGAACGAAACTCTACCCGAATTTCAGGTTGCCCTTCATCAATCTGAAAGGTCTTTGCCACTGCATTAGAATCACGACTGCGTTGCTTACTGTTGTGTTGCAAGAATGTAGACAACACTCCTTCAGTAAACGTATAGTGCCCCTGGTTATCGAGCTTTAAAGCTGGTACATCTAGATAGCCGTCGGCTGTAACTTGATAAGTCTGCTGAACTAGCCACGTCACAGCATCGCGATCGCTGACCTTATCCCATGCCAACTTCACCTCATCGTCTGTTACCTCCCAAGTTAACGGTGCATCCTCACGCGGCATCACTGACAATGCCAGCGCTAAGCCTGCAATTCCCGCTCGATGGGGCAGCAATGTATTCGGATCAAAGATTGATAGTGTAAATTCAGACATTTTCTACTTCACCTCCTGTGCGCCAATTTCTTTTGAGTAAGTCCATTCCTCTTTGGGCGCAATCAAAAATCCCTTTTTATGTCGTGGCCAGTCCTTTGTCTTTTTCGCAGCCAATGGCACTGTGTAACGTGGAATCTCACTTGCTTTGTTTGAATCCACTATTGCTATATCTTGCTCTAGCAAAGCCGTTACAGTGTAGCCTGCTTTTCGCAGTGCAGCCGAATAGGTACGCCACTTGCCATCTAATAAAACCATGTGGGTTTTAGGCTTGCCTTGGATGCCCATTTTTTCTAACCACGCAGCAAGCTGCGCCTGGTTCACTTCTCCATCAAATGACTGAATTAATATCCTGCCCTGATCAATTTCTTCTTGCTCGTAGGGGTATCGGTTTGGTGGTGGATAAAACATTGCATCCAGCGCATGACCGCAGTAATTCCGGTTCAAACGTCCTAGCCGCTGAATCAATCCTGCTGGGTCAGCAAGCTGCGACACTAGGAGCGTGGCAGACAAATCCAGTGACATTTCAGCAACTTGAGTGGCGATTGCAATCACTGGCTCATCTTTTTTGAACCCGTCTAACACCGCCCGATGATGCTCAACGCGATCGCTATACCGAAATCGACTGTGATAAAGCACCGCATTGAGGTTCTTGCTTTTGGCTGTTCGATAAACCTCAATTGCTTCATTTACTTGATTGCAGACCCACAGAACCTTTCCACCCTTAGCAAGCTCTGCTTCAACTCGCTCCCAATCTGGCGCCTCCACAAGATGAAACTGATAACGGTTATATTGCTCTAGCTCTGCATCTCCCGGAATGATTGGGACTTTTTCACCGGCTGCTTTTTCGATTGCTGCAATCTGCCACGGCAAAAATGATGCTGACATCAGCAGCACTGGAGCCTTCACCATTTCCAGAAACCGCAGCAATGCCCCAAACAAAGCATCATCGTAACAATGGACTTCATCAAATACGAAAGCAGCTTGGGCTATCACCGGGAAACAGTACAGCGGACGACGATTGCACTGAAGCAAACCTAACACAGTATCAACGGTGCAAATGCTCACCTTCACCCCCCAAGCCTTGAAGGAATCCAGCTTCTTTGCCGTTTCATTTTCAAACGCTTGCATCAGTTTGCCTGCGTCATCAATGAAAAGCTCAGTGCCGTTATCCTCTTCCTCGCGGGTTCTCGCCAGTTCTAAATCCACATCCGCCCGCGAATGCAGCAGCACCGATTCAACTTCATCCTGCACATAGTCCAGAAATCCCTCGGTACTCGTGCCTGTTGTGGGATAGCAGAAAAATAACTTACGTCCTACGGCATGGGTTTTCGCCCAGTTATAGGCCCCAAGGGTTTTCCCTGTGCCGCACCCCGCCCTAGCTAACGTGACTCGTGATGAGGCATTACCCAAGTCAACCTGAAACGGACGCATTGCATTACCCTTAAGCCGTTCCTTAATCACATTCTGTAAATCAGGTTCAGTGAGCGTGCTTTTCAAGCCCTCCCAAACTTTTTGGATATCCCTGCGATCGTTTTGTCCAGATGCTGAGCCGATAGAGTCAGCTGCAATTAACAGTGATTTCACCACTGCCAATAGCTTCACCTCTGGTTCCCAATCGGCAAAGGCTCGTTCAATCCGCGAGCGCCGTTGGGTAATATCAGCTACCGTCCAATTACTGGGTAAATTTCGCACTGATTGTGGCAGTGATCGTGGCAATCCCAGTTTCTTTACACCGTATTTAAGGATGTCTTTGAAATATTGTGGTGCCGTATACAAATAAATGTGATCGTCTCCACTGGCGCGAATTTCAAATAAGTCCGGTGCCAGCTTTCCAGCCTTTCCTCCAAGCTTCAAATGATGTCCACCTGCTGCTGCAACTGCCGTAAAAAAATCGCCCTCGCCCTGTTCTAGCCACTCGCGAAATTCCAGCGCCAATAAAACCGACAGCGCTTCATGCCGAACCATTTGCGGTTCATTCAATGCTTGGCGCTTGCCACGAACCATCTGCTGAAAGTGATTATTTGCTTTACCCCAGTCGTGTAGGTAAGCAGCCAGTCGAGCCGTTGCTAATAGAAATGTGACTTTGCAGGTCAACCCAAACTGAACAATCAGGCGATCGCCCAAAATTTCCACTAGGGTTGTCATGGCATTCACCACATCTGCCGTATGCCCAATCAGACTGTAGGAACCCTTCCAGCCATTCTCAAATGACTTTGCTAATAACCGAAACCGATTTTGCTGTTTGAGTTCAGGCGGCATCCGGCACCTCTTTGACGGGATAAAACCAGCCACAGCCAAAGTGTTGCCGCCCACCTAGTCCATGCCATTGCAGCTTTAGGGAATCTTCCTGGCTTAATCCTTCTACTACCACACCATAGCCAAGAATTTTCTTATCCTTTACCTGTATTGTGCGTCGCGCTAAATCGCCATTAGCATCACTGGGAATAAATGCTTGTCCCTTGATTTCTAATCGTTCCAATCCCTTTTGACAAGACTCCAGAAAATACCGGGGCACATCCGCATGATCGATCGCATCTAACTTAAACGTCACCAGTCTTGATGCTACAGTGTCACTTGCTTCCGGCAGAGTAATTCTTGGCTGAACTAATCGAATTAGATGACCTCGAATATCAAAGACTTGGTTTTGCAGGAATCGATACCAGATTTGCATCTGATCCGATGGGCAACGCAGTCTCAATCGTGAACCCCTATTCAGATAAATCATGCCAGCCCGATCAGGAATGCCGGGGATACTGCACAAGCGAACCTCTGACGGTAAATCCTTTGGAATTGATTCATTTTCAGCTTCTTGTAGTAATTTCTTGATCGCGGAATACAGCGCATAGCCATGATCCGCAGGCAACGTTTTACCCCGTAGTGCAAATTGAATCTCCAAAAAATTCATGGTTCTAGCCCTCTAATATATTGCTCGCTCATCCCCTCAACTTCCTCTCGCATCATCTCTACTAACTTTGATGGTTCCTTGACCACAGCCCCCTTCCCATAACCCAAAATCCAACGTTTCAACTCATTGAGTCCCCCCACAATTAATTGCAATGTCACCGAACCATCAAGATGTTCTTGAATTTCTTGTGTGGGATGCCAGCGGCGTTCTCGGACATAGGGAGCAGTTGAGGCATCAAACCAAATCGTTACCGGGACTGGCGTGCCTCCGACTTCACTTTGAAAAATCTTGCTTAAATGCTCTTTGGCATTAAAGTTAGGGTCTTGGACAAATTTCTCTTTGAGTACCTGCAACTCTCGAATACGGTCTACCCGAAACCAGCGAATAGCCTGGCGTTTGTGACAAAAGCCAATGATATAGGGGTTAGTCCCTCTATAGATATGAAGAAGATAAGGGTCTAGTTCTCGTTCTGACTCAGCATTCCGACTCGCGGTGAAATACCGCATCGACACCCGATGAGAGTTACGACACGCCTCTATCAGCCGTTTCCAAATTCCTGGGTCAGGATAAGTCTCTGCTCCAGTTCTAAAGACAACTCTTTCGTCGGCGATTTGTTGCATATCAACCCAAGTCTGCTCTGGTAGTCGCTCACTCAATCGCTCGACAGCAGAGCGTAACTCGTCGGCATAGGTAAAACCAGCGTAAGTTTCTAGCATCCTAGCTCCCAAGGTCAAAGCAAACAGCTCTCCTTGGGAAAGGGAAATACTCGGCAACCGCCATTCCGAATCGGTGTAATAATGACCCTGCTTGGGGCTGTATTCTAGTGGGGCGTTAAAGCGATCGCGCAAGAACGCCAAGTCACTACGAATTGTTCGTTCGCTAACTTCTAAGGCTTCAGCTATTGTTGCTGTTGTTTGCCGCTGCGCTGTCCGCAGTAGCGAGTCAATTTGCAGCAATCTTTCCAAAACACGGGCCATAAACCTAATTTTTGTTGGGTTATGGCTATATTAAATGGTTAACCCGGCAAAAAACTTTCCGCCTTAAGAAAAAACTCATACACTCTTACCTTACTCTCAACTTTCCTCGTACCCAGAAGGGAAAAGCTCAGTACACCACGTTTTTGCTCACTGCCTTCTTTGTGGGTTCACGCCTCCTCCCTAACTCCCGCGTGATTGTCACTCACGTCTGTATCACAGTACGCTCTGCTGTGGGAGTTGGGCTCACAGCGTGTTACCGACAGTGTGACTCTGTTGCTCGGCGAGTCCTCTAACTTGTGGTTAATACTATTCCTCCTTCAACCGTCGCAAAAGCTACCTGTGGGTGAATAGCACCAATGAGGTCGTGAATTCAAATTAAGGGGAGGATTTAAGCTTATTTGCAGCTCATGTTCGATGCTAGGAATATAACCATACCAAGCTTCGGACATAGCCTCAAAATAGAAATTGTCGCCCCAAATGGCATCGCATTTTTGGCATCCAAACGACATATAAGAGCGCCTGACTGTTTTACTGTACCGTTTCTTGATCTCTCCCATGCGGATTGTTTGACCTGCCTCTGTTTTTAAATAGTTTTTGACTGCTTGAATAAGTTCAGGTCTAAATATATAATCTTTTTCGTCATGGGGATACCCAAAAACTCCATCATATATTTTTTCACCGCACTTTGAATAATAAAACAAGTTGGGAAGGTAATAAAGGTAGTGCTGTTGTTGGCATCTCCAACAAAACACAGCAAAAAAAATTACCTTAACTTCCTGAGTTTGACAGACTTGGTAATGAGAAGCAAATTTAAAATGCCTTGATAGCAGAGCTGCCATAAATTCAGGAAGCGTCAGGGTTCTGGTAGAGGCATCAACCATTAGAGCATCCTTTGATTCCAGCCACAATTTAAACATAGGTAAGTCTTGGCAACTAAAATCAGGAGATGTAGGAAGTTTACGAAACAGCCAGCAGCAGCGAATGCCATCCCGCTGATATTTGGCTTGCCTTGCAGCAGTTTCTTCTAAAGTTTGCGGACTCCACTGCACCTCAAAAGCTAGCTTGACTAACTTTCCCCGGTCTGTTTTGGTGGCTAAAACATCCGCTCTCCAATCAGAGCCTGAAACTTCCGTTTTTGCGTCGTAGCCGAATTGCTGGCAGACTCGAACAATTTCAGTCTTGGCTAATAGGTGCTGCCACGTTTCCGGGGCCCAATTACAAATCCTGTCTTTGCCGTGAACAAAATGCTTGGTGCCGAGCTTAGACGTGCGTAAGTATCCAGTTGAGTCACAACAGCACAGTCTAACTTTTGGGCGCTGAGCTTTCAAATTGAGCCATTCTTCATCGGACATCAGAGGGGCTAATAACTCTCGGCCTGCAAAAAATGCTCTCAGTGGCATCATTTCACCTCAAACGCAGCGCTTGTATCCTTACCAAACATATCAATAAACAGGAGTGCGATCGCCTTCTAAAACTTACCCACTTCTGAACCGCCGTATTAAGAAATCCCCGCCTACCGATGCAGTAATGCAGTATTTGCGGCAAACTTTGTGGTATCGGGTCGAGTATACACCAAGCATGAAAATAGAGGGACACGGGCAGGCCAAGATATTCACGCAAGAGGAAATCGAACTCTTGTTCAACGAAGGTTTGCAGAGCGACCGCGACCGCGCCCTCTTTGGAGTTTGTCTCTACACCGCCTGCCGCATTGCCGAAGCGTGCAGCTTGAAAGTCATCGATGTTTTCACCCCGGCGGGTGTCATCCGCTCCGAAATGATTATCCGCAAGGGCAACACTAAAGGCAAGCTCGGCACCCGCACTATCCCGATTATTCAAGAGTTGAGGCTGCTGTTAGAAACCTACGAGCATCCCTCACTCCCCTACCTGTTCCCCAGCCGCCACCTCAACCACTGCTGGAAGCACGCGAACCCAGAAGCCGCCTCTCACCTATTCCAAGAAACCTGCGAAAAAGTCGGCATCATCTGCGCTTCCACCCACAGCCTCAGAAGGTCAGCACTCACTCAGATGAGCAACGCGGGTATTCCATTGCGGATTATTCAAGAAATCAGCGGCCACCGCAACTTAGAACAATTGCAGAAATACTTAGAAGTGCGGCCCGACCAAGTAAGGGGAGCCCTCTCTGCACTCTCTACCCTTTCTTACATCAGGAAACTCACTTTAACTGCTGCTTTGAGGCCAGGATTTGATTAAACTCAAAGGTAATGCGGGCTGGGATGACCCAGTTTTTAAGAGCCGTAAGGGGGGGCATTTGACCACAACTTAAGTACGGCGAAGAGTCAAAGTAGCGGCTATGCGATCGCCCATTGAACCGGACGTTGCGGCTAAAGTATCCCCCCAATCGCACTCCCACTAAGAGGCGCGTGCGCTCCCATTTAATCAAGCGTTCGCCCTTTGTTGAACATACAATGGCGTTTATTTCTGGAAAAACAATGGAGAACACAGCTAGTTCAACTCGTTCTGGGATTACCCAACTGACCGCGATTAATACGGCAAAAGTCCTCACCATTTTATGGTAGTGCCCTGAAGGAAAGGATGGAGTAAACTTAAGCTACTATTAGAGAGAAGTGTTTCCCTTTGGTGATATGACAGTAGAAATTAATTCTTGCCCCAATTGTGGCTCCGAAGAAGTTAGTCGTAACGGTCAGACTCGGCCTGGTAAACAAAACTACAAATGTCGAGAATGTGGTCGTCAATTTGTTCTAAATCCCGCGTGGAAAGCTATTACGAAAGAACAACAGGAGTTAATCCAGCGGATGTTACTTGAACGTATTTCTCAAGCCGGAATTGCTCGGGTATTACAAGTATCAGAAGATACAGTGCAGCGGTACGTAAATGCCCGAGCTGTTGTTGTTAAGAAGCAAGTGGAGGTGAGTTCCAAGCCAAAAAAGCGCCTGAATGTTCAGATGGATGAGTTATGGTCGTTTGTTGACAATAAAGGCAATCAGCAGTGGGTTTGGCTTGCATTGGATGCCCAGACTAGGGAAATTGTTGGTGTACATATTGGAGATCGTAGCGCAGTATCAGAAGAGTGCCTTATGGAATTCCATGCCACCTGTTTACCGTCAATGTGCTGTAATTTATACTGACCATTGGAGTGCTTATGATTCTGTATTGCCCAGTAAACGTCATTATAGTGTAGACAAAGATAGTGGTTGTACCAGCTATATCGAGCGATTTAACTGCACCCTTCGACAACGAGTATCTCGATTGGTGAGAAAGAGCTTATCCTTTTCTAAGAAATTGGAAAATCATATTGCTGCAATTGGGAGTTTTGTACATCATTATAATGCTAGTTTACAACTCTAGATACCTACTTTTTTTTGAATTCGGTTTTGTTTTATCATCTTGATCCTTTCCTTCAGGGCACTACCCATTTTATTATTGGTTGCTTATGCCTTAATTTTTGGCATCAAAGACCTGCGCCAAATCATCTATCTTTGTTTACACATTAGTTATTGTCTGTGGTGGCTGGTTGAGCAATGGTTTTATCCCTTGCGGCGACAACAGATATTCAGCGAACCGATCGGAGTTACTGGCTTCATCTTCAGTCTATTATTTGTCGGTGTTTTTTACTCTTTCCCTGGATATGTAGCCTTCACCAACCCGGAGCCTATCTCTTGGACAGCCGCTGCTGTTGCGCTGCCGCTCTTCTTTTTTGGCTCTCTAATCAATGCCACGGCTGACATTCAAAAACTGACGGCAAAGCAGTAGGGAGCGGGTTTAGTTAGTGATGGGATTTGGCGCTTTTCCCGTAATATTAACTACTTTGGTGATTTGCTGCGATACCTAAGTTTCAGTGTTGTGGCGGGTTCCATTTGGTCTTATTTACTACCAAGTTTAATTGCTCTACTTTACATACAGCGTATTTTCTCCAAAGAAGAGTCAATGTCTCAAAAGTACCAAAACTATCAAGAGTATCAACAAGCCAGCACTCGTCTGATACCCTTTATTTGGTGATATCCAGCAATCTATACCTCGACTTGAGGTCTTCAGAATGATCCCCTATTATGAATGCCTTTGTCTGCTCGTAAGTCCTGAAGGAAAGGTCTTTTCACAGGTAGCGACATTTAACGACAGATAGAGTTGAACAAGTGGCTAATACTCCTGTTATGCTGGCACTCAAGACCGATGTGTCTGCAGTGAATCGATGAGCCGGATTATGGCCGTTTTCTATCAAGCAGGCGGCGTAGGAAAATCAACTCAAGGCGTTTTAAAGTCTTGAACTGCTGCGGCATACCGTTAAGCGGGTACAGGCTAGCAGATCGCCTTTTTGATTCGCTGGCCAAACTCGCAGGCAATCAGCAGTAACGATATGCAATAGTGATGGGAAAACATATATAGCCCCTGCCTATTTACTATCGTCAAAACGCTCACGCCCAATATGCACCTGCCACTCCACTACTCTGGTAGATTCTGCTAACATACCATCCCGCGCGCGCGGGCTGCTGTTAACAATTGTTTGAGCCTCTTCCACACTTTCTGCCTGAATCATCCAAAGTCCCGTTCCATCATGGGGAAAAAACGGCCCACAGCACAGTAGTATTCCTTTCTCCTGTTGCTCGCGAAACCAAGCTAGCTGATTTGGGTCGTGTTCTGGATGAGCGATTTTGTAGTCGTAATACTCTGGAATGGTTGCTACAACAATGGCAAAAAATTTAGGCATAATGCTTTTTAAAACTGATAAAGTTCAAATCAAAGATAGCATAATGTTCCAATTCCTTTTGGTCGCACCCGCACTCTTGCCATTTTTGAGTAAGTGTTGAAGCCCCGTTATGCAATGCCTAATTATCTATTTTATTGGTGCACAACGAGATAGCCGCGTGTCTTTTTGGAAGTTGAATCAGTAGTATTCATTGCTTTCCAAAGATTTTCAGTAGAAGCCCATACAGGCGGATATTTATAACTGGCTACGTCTTCAATCAGAAATCGATCGCTTGGCTCGTGATAGGCAGCAAGGGGAGAAATATGCCCGCTTTTACCCTGACCCAAAACAGAGCGTTGGTAGTTCACGATTATATAATCACCGGAACGGGTAAGGTTGGCTTTAGCTTGGGTACGAATTCATAGTGAATTGGTATAACATAAATTTCTTACGTGGTTGTCGGCGAGGTGCAATTTGCAGAGTTTAAGCGGCTTGTCGAGTGTTGCTCCGTCTTCTGTCTCTGACCTAGCTTTGCCAGTCTCATTTTGAGCCGATCGAGCAGCAAATTCAATCGTTACTAGCCTCCCCGCCGACGCTGTTACCCATGAACGTATATCCGAACTCATCCAAACTATCTTATGCCAGACTTAAGAAAAGCAAGGAATTGGGACACAAGCCTAATGAGTTGGAAGAAGTGCATGGCAATGTCTCTGTTGCTGCTAGCGACAGGTTGCGCGGAAGAGACAAGCATAACCGTTAACCAACAAACGTATGGAAAAACGTGGCCACTTACCGTGACGAACGGCATATTATCTTGCGTAGACCAGGCTGTCATTTTTACTGCACCTGACGGAAACCAATATGCCGTCAACGGTTTCGCCATAACTGCGGGCTATCCCTCGATTGATCCAATTACCTTGCCAGATCCTGTAAACCCACGCTCAAAGAGGTATCTTGGAGTGCTGATAGATGACGGGAAGAGACTCTGCCCCCAATAGTAAAAATTTGTGTTGACCGTAAATTATCAACTTTTAAAAAGCACCCAATTGGTAATAAATAGGTGCTGTTTAAAAGTTGCACAACTTGAGTTATAGACTCGGTTCGAGATTGAGTACAAAACTTTATATCGTGTCCTATTTTGCCCGTATCTCCGCTATATCCTAGCTAGAGTTTTTGCACCCCAAAAAAGAAAAGTATCGGAGTGAAGTGTATGAATTGGAAGAGATATGTGGCAATGAGTTTGTTGCTGCTAGTAACAGGTTGTGTAGACGACAGGTTTCGGTTTGTGTCAAAAAAGAAATTCGGTGATGCTTGGCCCTTGACAGTGCCACGCGGTCAAGTGGCTTGTTTTTATTCAGAAAACGGAGACGTTATTTTTTTTGTTGCACTAGATGGCAAAGAATATTTACTTCAGGGCAACCCCGCGCCATTAAGAAAAAATCTTCTTCCAATCTATCCTATTACCAAACGCGACCCCAAGAATCCACCCGCGTTTATGAGTACGGACGTGTTAATAGAAGAAGGGCGGCGGCTGTGTCCTCCCTCGTACTAATATTGCCTGTCGAGACTATAAAAGCACCAAATGAATGTCCGAACTGTAACATTTGGATGCTCAAACTCAAACTGCATGAGCAAAAGTTGAATAATAAAAAACCTGTTAATTCATTGTAAACTTAGTAAAAAAAGAGGGATTGAGGGATAAATCAAATGAGTTTTAAGAAGTGCATGACGATAGGTTTGTTGCTGTTGGCGAGAGGTTGCACGACGGAAAAAAGAGAGCGGTTTATTACAGAAAAAGAATTTGGGAAAGACTGGCCACTGACGGTAAAGAGCGGAACCCTGGTTTGTATTGTGACACCTGTGGAAAATCGGTCTATTTTCTTTATTTCTCCTGATGGCAAACGATACAATCTTATTAGTGCCGAAGAATACCCCTCAATTTTTTCCCTTTTGAAACCTGCCCCACAAAACTCATACTCTAAATTTGTCAATCCCGAATGGCTACTTAAGAAAGGAATGAAGTTGTGCCCGGAACCGTTTTGGTTAGCGCCCCCCTAACCACTAGCAATATCATCAATGCTAGCCTGTCTCTTCCCTGCTTAAAAACTGAAGAGACAACCAGGGGCGATCGGCTTGATGCGGTACCTCGGTCATTCATAGTTTATGCCCGGTTTACCAGTAGATAAACCGTGCTTTAGGCTGATTTTCCTTGATTTATTGTGGTTTTCTTGGTTTACGTTGACTTTCCTTGAGTTATTGTGGTTTTCTTGGTTTAGGTTGATTTTTCTTCAGTTTCCTGACCGCCAAAGGATCTCGCCATTCTTGTCCGAGTGATATGTCAAGTCAAGTTGCTTCTCATCTGCGAAATTGCTTGATTCAAACCCTCGCTGTGAATCCAGCCTACGAAGCCACCGTAAATCATTTTGCCATCGGGATCGGCTAAAAAAATGTGGTCAACGCCGAGGGGGTTTTTCCAAGCCCTAACCGCTGTTCCATCCCTAAGTCTGATAATCGGATTGGAGCTGTTAAAATCCCTGTGGTGTGCTGGTGTCATTCCTGGGACAGCTTCTAAAATGGCGCGAGCCTCCCTAGTAACATCTGAAATGTTTGCAGCGCTGGCTGCTGAACAACCACATCCATCTGTCACTGTTTGCTTGAGCCTTTCTTTGATATCGCCATCAAACAGGGATAATTGCTCAATCTCATCTAAAAGTTTCCCGTGTGGCTCAGATAAGCGCCTTTGGCAATAAATTGCTGTTAGCAAGTCCTCTAACCCTACTTTTGTTAAGGCATCTGCAATCAATCCCGTCAAACCTAGTACGGCAATGCCTCCGAGCATTCCTGCCGGGCCACCTAGAAATGCTAGAGCTGCTGTGATTGCAGCCGCTCCTGTCAAACCTGTCGCAGCCATCGTTACTACCAGGATGATACCTGGTAAACCCAAAGCAGCTACTTTCTTGACGACTTCATCCATTTTACCAACCTTCGCTGTTGCTTTCTTTCCTCTACCAACCAGTTACCAGCACAAAAACCTGCTAGCGCAACAAGTTATTTATTATATCCTGACCTTGCCGTAGCAGTTTCGAGTCATAGATGGGAAAATTAGATTATCCTGATGAAGCTGTAGCGATTTCAACCCCTAGGCTGGAAAATATAACAAAGCTGACAAAGTACCAGAAAACCAACGAAACTATCTATGACAATTGGCAAGCTTGAACTTATTATCAAAATTAACGAACTACCGAATAACGTAGAGATTAACAAAGACAACTGGAAAACCTTTGAGCTTGACTGTGACGATCGGATAGTGTCCGTTAGTGTTAAGCCCAAAATATGGAAGAAGCTTGAGGATGCTGCTGCCAACTATCCCATGTGGGTGGCTGCTATCGGTGGCAAAATGGGTGAATCAACCCCTAACGGCTTTGTGCTATTAGAGCCAAGTATCCAAGTCTTTGAGAAAAAACCCAAGGAACCTAAACCTGAAGCAGAGCAGTGAGGTTTGATCGGCAGTTGGTAGCACGTCGCTTAGAGCGGACGATCGAGCTTAACGAATTCTGCAGGCGACCTCCCGATGGTGCTCGCATCCCGTTCATCTGCGGCACGCTCGATCGCATCTTCCAACACTGCCACAGCTTCCTCTTTCGCCATTTTGTACGAAACGGCGGGCAAATAGACTGAGATGTTAGCCTTCCCCAGTCAGATTCGTTGGGAGGGACAGACATTCTGACATCAAACTCCAAACTTTATGAATTCAATTACATCTTGAACGGTTTTGTTTTCACTCGTGTATACTGCCTTACCTATTTTGAAAAATGTGGGAGCCAGTTTCCTGAAAAAACCGCCACTAATAGCTTTGGTTTCTTCACAAACTGTGTTGCAGTAATCAATATCTTCAATAAGTAGATGTTGTTGAGTATCTTTCATAATGTAAACCTGCTCTGTAATTTAACAATTTCAGACTAACCTAGCCATTTAGCCTAAGATTGCCAAAATGGCAGTTAAACATGAAAATTACGAAGTTATTAACCTAGCTCTAGTTTAATTTATTATCCTGAGCCTGGTTCAAATCTTGATAACGCTCGCGACTCGGACGAGAAGCCCGATAGCACTTGGAAGAAAAATTCCGGGATTTGATAGAAGCCGTGACCCAAACTGGTCAATCAGAGATTGACGATCGAACGACGGATTCTGACTCTCTACCGGAAAAGGGCGCTTTTACGGCTAGCTGACTAACCAGGATTAGAACAACACCGACTAGGATCGCCGGACAATTAGAACAAAGCGTAAAAGCACTCAAACCCTTTTTTAGACTCCAAAAGCAAGCTATCTCTATTGTTTTGTAAGATATTTGGTCAGTTCTGAAACTTCACCAGCGCGTTGCCAGTCACCCTCTCCGCGTCTAACTTTTGTACGAGCTGTAATTTTCTGAATCTCCCAGAGTTGCAATGCGGTATACGGCCCTTCGGCTTTACCCGAGCGGAACACGTACCAGTCAGCAACTTCGGGGGCTGCTGGTCTTACAGGTCGCATCCGAGTTGCCCCAGCATCGGCGCTCAGTTGGTTGAGCCCTTGTTCTATGGGATTTGGAGCGGGTAAGTTTTTGGCAACAGGCGATCGCCTTTTTTGTTTTACAGCAGGTGCGCTGGAATTCTGCGATCGCCTTTCTTGCTTGGCAGCTTTTCGCTGACGGGCCCACAGATCGTATTGGTAGAGGTAGGCGGAAACTATGGTCATTCCGATCGGAATTAGAGTAAACCTTACGTGAATCATGAACTGTCTCAGTTCGTAAGAGTCGTTGTTGTAGGCTTCCTGTCTGCTAGGTGCAGGAACTACTGAAAATACAACAAATACTACGAGAATAGAGGTCACGAAGCTAATAATGAAGGCATTTAACCCTTCTTTCCAGTGCGGCTGCTTTGTGTTCGACCAAGTAGTTAAACGCTGGCGAAAATTATCCAGTGAAGGTTTTTGAGGTAAATGTGTCAGCAGTAGATTTGCAACAAAGACAGAAAACCAGTGCAACCAACTAAATAGAACCGCTACCCAGAGCCAACCCCCAATTAAAATGGGGGCAAGGCTTTCAGCCGACTGTACAGGAAACTGACCTTTGACCGTAGAAGTGAAAGCGTAAGTAAGTCCAAAACCTCTCAACCATGAGATAGGATGAGGAAACCACGCGGGCCATGATGGAATTTTCATGAGCTTGCAGTTTTGATAGGGATAACAAAATTGTCTCAAGCTTTAACCCCAAGTGGTTTGTTCAACCTTCTAGGTCAGTCCCTGGGAGGTTGAATTGTTACTCGCACCGCATCGGCTTGAGCGGTTTTGGGACGGTCAAAATACACCATTTGAGTGCAGCTTGAGTGCAACGTGGCTGTAGCTTGGCTACAAATATTTTGATGGCAGCTCAAAGGTAAGCAGAGTCGGTGCCAGCACTCAGCTCCTAAATTCTACGGCTACCGCCGTGACAGGGCGGGTGAACCACTAAAAATTTAGGCGGGGATACGCAACTTTCCTTATTTACGACTCAAAACTGTTACAGCTTCATTAAACACCACCATTTCTATAAATGTATAGTAAGAGAAATATCCTGGTTTAAAGAGAGCGATTTAAAAGTCATAAATTTTACATAAGTTCAGTTTGAATAGACGGGTACTCAATAAACTCCATAAACTGCTTTCCTAACTCTGTGGTTTTACTTTCTTGACCATATAAACGATTCATTTTAAGGAGCTTATCAATATCTTCTTGGCGCCTAACCGTTTTTAGTTCTCTCTCTTTTCCTCCCCTTCTTTGAGATATGTGATTTGCACCAAGAGGAGTTGAATATCTAGAAATGCCCAACCTTTGCAAGGCTATATCACCATCCGCATCTTCTTTCGTAACGTAATTTTCTCTTAAATTTATCAAACCCCGATCTGCCAAATCTTTTAAAACCTGATTATATATAGCTCTATTTTGTTCCAACATAGGAAAATACGTGTCTAATTCTTTTATGGCATATTTATCTAAGTAGTGAAGATGTTTTAGAGTAGAGATATGAAGTGCAGTAAAACCATCAATCCAGTTGAGAAATATCGCTAAAACATCATCCTCTACAGAGCTGGGAATAGATGAATTGAGAACTACATTCCTCAAGGCTTCAAGTTTTTGCTCCTTATGAGTGTGGCGAGCTATCTGAGACGCATGGAGAAAAGTTGTCAAAAAAACCGGATTTTCACAATTAACTGATTCAACTTTAGATTGTAGCTCAGTTAATTTTTCAACTACAGTTTCTAAAAAATTACGTATCCTTTTCGTTGTCGGAGGACCAATATAGGTATCGATAAAGAATTCCGCTAACGGCCCGAGTGCTGGTATAGAGCTAGCGACTGCTTTGAAACCATTATAAATTATATCAGAACTATTGCTATCAGTCGCTTTGAGTTTTTCTACGAGGGAGTCTTCATTTTGAGTGATGTTGCTCATAATTACTTTTTGCAAAAAGATTTATTAATCCTAGCGTTCGCTCTTAAGAAGCTAATTAGGGTTTTCCGTATTGTTAAGAATCGGGTATCACGAGCTCACATCCCAAATCATTGTTAATCGCCATTAACTTCCCATATCCTAACCCAGGGCTTAAAACTGGTACAGCACGGTTACTCCGGCGCTGGAAGGGGGTCTAGTCGATCGCCCGATCGCCTTAAATTCGCTTAGTGGCTATCTGAAAGTCCGCTCTCTACAGTTGCTGGCATTAAAGAGTGCGATCGAATAAAGATTAACTTGTCCAGTGATGTGGTGGACAAGTTAATCTTTATTCTCTGACAAAAGCCTAACCGGGTGCGTTTTTAGAGCTTTGCCTTTAGTAGTTCAATAATTTCTTCAATTTCCCTTGCGTCTAGCTCACTGGCAATTTTGAGAATTTTCTCGTTATGGTTGGCTTGGGTGTCAATGTTCCCGGTGTTGAGTTTGCGGTCGCTCTTGAATTTCGGGCAAAACGCCCTCTGACTGTAAGCGCTTACGGTACTTACTAACAGTGGGTGTGCTTACACCGCAGAAATCGGTAGGGGTGGCGACTATTTTTCCGACGGTCTTCTAAATTTTTTCACTTCGGCAAAGACTTAATAGCCCGTCGAAAAAATCCCGCTAGGGGTTTAGGCGGGGAAAGGGTAATTTTCCTACTCACTCCAAAACCTTGCTATAGGCGGGGATAATCCACTTTACGTGTTGTGGGTTTTATTCGTTATCCCTGATTCTAAAAAAAATCAAACATTTATAGCAGTTATTAATCACTTTAAGTCGCGATTAATTCTTTGAATCGGTCGGACATAATTTGTATTAGCTCTGACCCAGTAGCGAGTTCGACCGAATGAATGGCTTCCCACCCATAGCCAAGGTTTTCCCCGTCGGTCAAGAAAAATTCCAACAGCATCAAATCTTTCTCCAGTGGGCATAATCCTATCAACAGGCAAATCAATCATATCCATTCGATTACTTTGACCAGTCCTATCTTGCCAGCGAACATTCAAACCTTCTGGATCTACGACTTCCCACACCCAAGGCATGACTCCACTCTTTCCATTGACAATGTGGTAGTCTCCATTTTTGTCAGCCTCTGGATATGTGTTGGGATTTTGAACTTGGAGCAACGGAGTAGCAACGCTCCCACCAGGAAAAGAAGGAAAGAAAACTCCGGCAGTGAAGATTAGACGAATCACAAGATTTTTGAACATAAGATTGCCCGCAAACTGATAAATTCTATTTACCCTCCTCACTAGCTAGAAAAACCCATTGGATGGAAACCAGAGCGAGACGATGAATTCAGCCCCTTAAGAATTTCTCGAACTTTTATAACATCTTCTTTGTCCGAAATCTCTACATGAGCCTCAATTTTGAAAATATCATCAAGTCTTTCTTTGTCATTTTCTATAACTTTTAATATTTTCACGACCTTACTTCCAAACGAAAAGCATTCGTCACCGTAGTGAAGAATCAGCTCAATGTCATCCCCTACTTGTAAGCCCAGATTAAAATTGTACTTAGCAACTTGCATCGACTTGACTTTTTCTTTGTCTACGTCTTTGTCTACCTCTTTTTCTTCAAGAAGGGAAGGAATCATTACAAAATACTGAAACATACAACTCGCTCCTAAATATATTAAAATATTTTAGCTATGAACTTATTTGGTTTCATAGTATTTAAGATTTATTTAATTATTCAAATTAGAAAAAATTATAGAGAATAAGAGTTTTATTTTTAATCAACTCTACGGGTAGCACTTCCAAGTCCTAGATAGGGAAACAAGCGTTTTCCCGCCTAGATTTTTAGTGCCACACCCGCTCTGTCACGGTAGAAATTGTAGAATTAGATGCTGAGTGCTGGCACGGGTTTTGACAATCTTAGAGGTCGCAGGCTTAACAAAACCTCAATCTGCATCTGAAAATTCTCACGGGCTGGGTCGGTGCGATTCGTTGAAACGTGAATCACGGTGAAAGCCCGTACATAACGTTTCCAGTCACAAGGCTGAACTCTCGGTC
>NZ_JAUBTF010000057.1:0-44864 GCF_036702355.1 Microcoleus sp. D3_18_C4 | reverse complement strand
TAGAGTCGAACTCATGCACTGGCTAATTTCATAAAGTCCTTTTTTTGTCAACTCCTAATACTGAACCGACGCTCTAGTCCTCACGGAAGTCTATCGTCAACAGCTATGGTTATTTGACAACAATAAACAGAGTATTGAGGATATAATAGTAAGTTTAAGTCAGCCCCACATTCGCCCAATAGTCAGAGGAAAAGCCGGAAAAAGCGTAGAGAGGCGAGCCAAACTATCAGCCAGTTGCTTTGAAGGGTATGTATTCTTAGACCGGATGAGCTGGGATAACTTTAACGAATCTGGGGACTTAAAAGCACTCTTTAGAAGCATATCATAGGATCACAGGATATTATCCAGAGTCAGTTCATGCAGATCGAATTTATCGAAATCGAGAAAACCGACCTTGGTGTAAAGAAAGAGGAATTAGAATCAGTGGCCATCCTTTAGGAATAGCTCCAGCAAATGTGAGTAAAGAAAAAAAGAGGCAAGCGTTGGAAGATGAGAGAATTCGCAACGCGATTGAGGGAAAATTCGGACAAGGTAAACGAAGATTCGGTCTGAATCGAGTGATGGCTAAACTTGATAATACATCTGGTAGCGTTATTGCAATTACTTTTTTGGTAATGAATCTTTCTACCTGGTGGCGCCGGGTTTTTTGTGTGTTTTTATGTCTGTTTGGAAAAAGAACACCTGTTTTGGAAGCGATGATAATCTTCCCTTCTAATAGGAGTGGATTAATACATAAAAGACTTATATTAAATCGAGCTTGAATATATCGATCGCTCCTGTTATTGGGAAAGCAATGAATTATTCAGCAAGCCCTAATTAGTCACTATAAAATTGACATAATTCCAAATCATGCACAAGTATTTTTTAGAGAATCTGCATCAACAATTGAGAATTATTTTGAGGGTATTTGCAACTACTGTCTTGATCGCACCACAAGTGGAGTCATGGAAGGAATCAACAATCGGATTAAGTTGATAATGGGGCAAGGGTATGGTTTTTCTAATTTTAATAATTTTAGGAATCGCGTAGCTTGCTTTTTTGATTAGATAAACTTGTAACCATAAGTTCAGGAGAGCCAGTTGAACGCCGCAAAATCTTTTCAAGAGTACCTTCAAAGCCTTCTACAATTATCCGATCGCCCAATTGAAACGGTTCGTGCCACAGCAACAATATTTCCGCTAAAAAGTATTTGAAGATGTCTGGGAACGGGAAACTAATCCCTACTGAACCAAGTCCTAACCAACTGATGATATCTGCAGGCTGCCAAGCTGGGAACGCAATCACGCAGGCCCTCAAACTGCCAGCCACCCAAGTGAGAGTGTCAAATAATTCAAGAATGCCACGCTAACACAAAAGATTGAGCTCGATCGCCCGACAAGAATGTTTGACTCTCACTGTGCGGGTGACTCCATCGACTAGCTCGCTAATCATTAAAACACAATCAAAATTTAAGATTAGCAGCGCCGACCCCGATCGAGTAAAATCACAGCACTTGCCCCCCGATGGGTTAATCTGCTAAAACTAACAAAGTTTGATGATTTCTGAGAAATAACATACATGGTTGCTACATCCGTCAAGATTAAACACGAAGTCAAAGACTTGTCCCTCGCCCCCTTGGGAAAGCAACGCATCGAGTGGGCCGGTCGGGAAATGCCCGTTTTGCGGCAAATTCAAGAACGCTTCGCTAAAGAAAAGCCTTTCGCTGGCATTCGCTTGGCTGCTTGCTGCCACGTAACCACAGAAACCGCTCATTTGGCAATCGCCATCAAACTCGGCGGTGGCGACGCCGTACTGATCGCCAGCAACCCCTTGAGCACTCAAGATGACGTAGCGGCTTGCTTAGTTCAAGACTACGGCATTTCCGTCTTCGCCCTCAAAGGAGAAGATGCGGCTACCTACGAACGTCACGTCTACACAGCCCTAGACCACCGCCCCAATATTATCATCGACGACGGCAGCGACGTGGTAGCGGCACTGATCCAACACCGCCCGAACCAAATTTCCGACTTGATCGGAACTACCGAAGAAACTACCACCGGCATCGTGCGCCTGCGGGCCATGTTGAAAGACGGCGTGCTGACTTTCCCCGCAATGAACGTCAACGACGCCGACACCAAGCACTTCTTCGACAACCGCTACGGTACCGGTCAATCTACCCTAGACGGCATTATCCGCGCTACCAATATTTTGTTAGCCGGTAAAAATATTGTGGTTGCAGGTTACGGTTGGTGCGGCAAAGGCACGGCACTGCGCGCCCGTGGTATGGGTGCTAACGTAATTGTCACCGAAATCGATCCGATTCGGGCGATCGAAGCAGTGATGGACGGTTTCCGCGTCATGCCGATGGACGAAGCAGCAACAGTCGGAGATATATTCATTACCGTTACCGGCAACAAACACGTCATTCGTGCCGAACATTTCGAGACAATGAAAGACGGCGCAATTGTTTGCAATTCCGGTCACTTCGACATTGAAATTGACCTCAAATCCCTCGGCGCAAAAAGCACCGACGTAAAAACAGTCCGGTCTTTCACTCAAGAATATCACCTCAATAATGGCAAGTCGGTTATTGTGTTGGGCGAAGGTCGTTTGATCAACTTGGCAGCAGCCGAAGGACACCCCAGTGCCGTGATGGATATGAGCTTTGCTAACCAAGCTTTAGCCTGCGAATATCTAGTTACGAACAAAGGCAAACTAGAGCCTGGTATTCACTCAATCCCCGTGGAAGTTGACAAAGAAATTGCCCGTCTCAAATTGGAAGCAATGGGTATTCACATTGATACTTTGACTGCCGAACAAATTGAGTACACAAACTCTTGGACTTCGGGCACTTAATCATAGTATTCTCGTTCCCGGGCTCGGCCTGGGAATGAATACAAGGAGGCTCTGCCTCCCTCAAGGGGAGTCGAGGCAGAGCCTCTAGATATGTGTTCCCAGGCACAGCCAGGGAACGAACAATGACTAATGACTAATGACTACTGACTTCTTCTTACCAAATTAGTGAATCAAAATGGTTGAATGGATAACTAACACAATGCAGTCGATGGGCTATCTCGGAATAGGGCTGTTGATGTTTTTAGAAAATCTTTTCCCCCCCATACCCTCAGAATTGATTATGCCGCTGGCAGGATTTACGGTATTCCAGAACAGAATGGAGTTTTCACCGGCGATCGCAGCAGGAGTAATCGGTACAGTTCTGGGGGCGCTTCCCTGGTACTATGCTGGTAAATTATTGAGCGAAGAACGCTTGAGGAATTTAGCCGACAAATACGGCAAGTGGATCACAGTATCGGGCGCCGATATTGACAAAGCAAATAGATGGTTTAACAGACACGGCAACAAAGCCGTGTTTTTGTGTCGCCTCGTACCGGGAGTTCGTACCCTAATTTCTCTGCCCGCTGGCATCAATAATATGCCTTTAATTCCTTTTTTAATCTACTCAACAGGCGGCACTCTTTTATGGGTAAGTTTTCTGACTTTTGCCGGATATAAACTCGGGGAAAATTATACACTTGTAGAGGATTATCTCGGCCCGGTTTCCAAAATAGTTGTGGTGATTATAGTCATCTGGTGTATTTTATGGATAGTGAAGAAGAATATGCAAAAAGAATAAAATCCTAGATAAATGCAGACATCCCCAAAAACATCTGCGTTTATCTGCGTCTATCTGCTATTATCTGCGGTTAAAAATCAAGTTATCAAAAATTTATACAAATATTTAGGATTGATTGAGGTTTAGGCAGACAATCGTGGCAAAATAGGGAACATTCCTATCCGCGCTGTTAAGATATGTACGAAAAAATTGTAGCCCCAACAACAGGTTCTAAAATTACTTTCAAAGACGGTTCGCCGATCGTCCCCAATGACCCGATTATTCCCTTCATTCGCGGCGACGGTACCGGCGTTGACTTGTGGCCAGCATCCCAGAAAGTCATGGATGCTGCGGTAGAAAAGGCTTACGGTGGCGATCGAAAAATCAACTGGTTTAAAATCTATGTAGGCGACGAAGCTTGCGATGTCTACGGTACTTACCAATATCTGCCCCAGGATTCCTTAGACGCGATCAAAGAATACGGAGTCGCCATCAAAGGGCCACTGACAACCCCAATCGGGGGCGGCATTCGATCGCTAAACGTAGCTTTGCGGCAAATTTTTGACCTTTACGCCTGCGTGCGACCCTGCAAATATTATGCTGGAACACCATCGCTACACAAAACTCCTGAGCTCCTAGACGTAATTATTTACCGGGAAAATACAGAAGATATTTACCTCGGAATTGAATGGGCAAAAGGCAGCGAAATCGGCAAAAAATTGATTGAATTCCTCAATAATGAGTTAATTCCAGCAACACCAGAACATGGCAAAAAACAAATTCGCCTCGATTCTGGCATCGGAATTAAACCCATTAGCAAAACAGGTTCTCAGCGTTTAGTACGGCGTGCCATTACCCACGCTTTGCGGTTGCCGAAAGATAAGCAGCAAGTGACTTTGGTGCACAAAGGCAACATCATGAAATATACTGAAGGAGCTTTCCGAGATTGGGGTTACGAATTAGCAACCACCGAATTTCGCCAACAGTGCGTAACTGAAAGAGAGTCTTGGATTCTGGGCAACAAAGAAAAAAATTCCGACATTAGCTTAGAAGATAATGCTCGCCAAATAGATCCGGGATACGATGCTTTGACCCCAGAAAAACAAGCCAAAATTCGTCAAGAAGTAGCCGACGTTCTGTTTGCAATTTGGGACAGTCACGGCAGTGGCCAGTGGAAAGAAAAAATCATGGTCAACGACCGAATTGCTGACAGTATTTTCCAACAAATTCAAACCCGACCGGCCGAGTATTCGATTTTGGCGACAATGAATCTAAACGGGGATTATTTGTCCGATGCGGCCGCCGCCATTGTGGGTGGATTGGGTATGGGCCCTGGTGCGAATATTGGTGATGAATGTGCAGTTTTTGAGGCCACTCACGGCACTGCACCGAAACACGCTGGTTTGGATAAAGTCAATCCCGGTTCCCTGATTTTGTCCGGGGTGATGATGTTAGAATACATGGGATGGCAGGAAGCAGCAGACTTGATTAAGAAGGGTTTGGGAGCGGCAATTTCTAATGGTGAAGTTACTTACGATTTGGCGAGGTTGATGGAGCCGCCGGTGCCTGAGTTGAAGTGTTCGGAGTTTGCTGAGGCGATTATTAAGCATTTCGCTGATTGAGTTTGAGGGCTTTTTTTGAACGGGCTAGAAGCCCGTTCCACAACCAGTAAACTTGCTTTGTAGGCCGTTGCTCCTAGCCCGCCCGCTGTTTATTAAGAACGGGCTAGAAGCCAGTTCCACAAAAGTCAACTTGCTTGTGGGCCGTTGCTCCTAGCCCGCCCGAAAATACAATTTACATGGGGGGTTTATAATGATGGAACAGCCATTCCGCGCTCAACTGCGGGACGTTTCTGCAAGGTTTCTACCCAACGTTTGAGGTGGGGGTGGTTGTCGAGGGTTAATCCTTGAAATTCGTAAATAGCAACCCAGGGATAGGTAGCAATGTCGGCAATAGAATAGTCGCCGCAGATATATTCATATTTTGCTAGTTGAGTGTCTAATACTCCGTAGAGGCGCAAGGTTTCTTTTTCGTAGCGCCCAATCGCATAGGGAATTTGTTCGGGTGCAAAGCGTTTGAAGTGGTTTAGCTGACCAAACATCGGGCCGACGCTGGCCATTTGAAACATCAGCCACTGCATAACTTGAAAGTATTTTTGTTTGTCTGTGGGCAGAAATTTACCGCTTTTTTCAGCAAGATAGATTAGAATAGCGCCCGACTCGAAGACGGTGATGCCGTTATCTCGATCGACTATCGCCGGAATTTTGCTGTTGGGGTTGATTGCGATGAACTCTGGGCTAAATTGGTCGTTTTTTGTGATGTCGATGACGTGCACGTTGTAGGGTAAACCTATTTCTTCGAGCATGATCGAGACTTTGCGACCGTTCGGTGTGGTAAAAGTGTAGAGGTCAATCATAGTTGTGATGTTAAGTTGAAAGTTGGCAAGGCAGGAAATAACCCGATATATTATCACAATTTGGACGAGAATTGCGAATTTTCGCTTTCTTGTGTTAAAATTATATTCTAATAATATAAAAATAACGATCGCTGGAAATGGACATTATTGAAATTCTCAAAGACGATTATCAAAGATTTCCCGATAATCAGACTTACAGCATCTATGCAAAAGATGTTTATTTTGAAGATCCGGTGAATCGATTTACAGGAGTCGATCGCTACCGCAAAATGATCGGGTTTATGGGGACTTTTTTTCAGGATGTAAATCTCGATTTGCACGGGATTTCGCAGTCGGGAGATACTATAGAAACTCGCTGGACTCTGAGCTGGATCGCACCGTTACCTTGGAAACCGAAAATGGCGATCGCCGGTAGGAGCGAACTGAAAATCAACAGCGACGGTTTAATTGTTTCTCACATCGATTACTGGAACTGTTCGCGGTTGGATGTTCTCAAACAGCTTGTATTTCCTGTGAAAACTGATGTTTGAGAATTTTTCTTAGGTTTTTTAGCAATAAAAAATGGTGTTTCAAGAGCGATCTCCCTTTTTTAACCGCAGATATTAGCAGATAAACACAGATGAACGCTGATGGATTTTTATTTGTTGCAATTTATATCTGAGATAAATAATTTTAACTGAGCTTGACATTGCAGCAATTTCGTGAATCACAGGAAATGCGCTGTGTTCAGCCGTGGGCGATCGCCCCAATTAATTCCCCCAGCGAATTAATTTTTGTTACATAACGTTACAATATAAGAGTAAACTACTTTCAGGCGAGCTAAACAATCAATGCGCTTAATATTAATGACTGGAAAAGGCGGCGTCGGCAAAACCTCCGTAGCCGCTGCGACTGGGCTGCGATGTGCCGAATTGGGATACAAAACCCTAGTGCTGAGTACAGATCCGGCTCACTCCTTAGCCGACAGCTTTGACATGGAACTCGGACACGATTCGCGGTTGGTGAAACCGAATTTGTGGGGAGCCGAATTAGACGCTCTCAGGGAATTAGAAGGCAATTGGGGAGCAGTTAAGCGCTACATTACTCAAGTTTTGCGTGCCCAGGGGCTCGAAGGCGTGCAAGCTGAAGAATTAGCCATCTTGCCAGGAATGGATGAAATCTTCGGTTTAGTGCGAATGAAGCGGCATTACGACGAAGGCGAATTTGATGTTTTAATTATCGATTCTGCTCCGACTGGCACAGCATTGAGACTGCTAAGTTTGCCGGAAGTTGGCGGCTGGTACATGAGAAAATTTTACAAGCCACTGCAAGGCATATCCGCCGCCCTTCGACCTTTAGTTGAACCTATTTTTAGACCAATTGCGGGTTTTTCTTTACCAGACAAAGAGGTGATGGATGCACCTTACGAATTTTACGAACAAATCGAAGCTTTGGAAAAGGTTTTAACTGACAATACTGTCACTTCGGTAAGGTTAGTTACTAATCCAGAAAAAATGGTAATTAAAGAGTCTCTGCGCGCTCATGCCTATTTGAGTTTGTACAATGTAGCTACTGATTTAGTAGTAGCTAACCGGATTATTCCCGCAGAAGTAACTGACCCATTTTTCAAACGGTGGAAAGAAAGCCAGGAGCAGTACCGTCAGGAAATTCACTCAGATTTCATGCCGTTGCCCGTTAAAGAAGTACCGCTTTATTCCGAAGAAATGTGCGGTTTGCCCGCTTTGGAACGGTTGAAAGAAACGCTTTACAAAGACGAAGACCCAAGTCAAGTTTATTACAAAGAAAATACGATTAAGATCGTGCAGGAAAACAATCAATATAGTCTTGAACTGTATTTGCCCGGAATTGCTAAGGATCAAATCCAGTTGAGCAAAACCGGAGATGAGTTGAATGTTCGGATTGGGAATCACCGCCGTAATTTGGTGTTGCCGCAAGCTTTAGCGGCGCTGCAACCTTCGGGGGCGAAGATGGAGGATGATTATTTGAAGATTAAGTTTGCTTAACAAGACTTACGCACTATCAACCTAAAAAACCCGGTTTCCCCCTTGAGATAGTGAGGCATAAACCGGGTTTTTGACCTCGCGTGCAGGTATCGATCGCCTTTTTGTACTGCGGGCTAGATACAATTAACATGATTTAGCATGAACGACTTCCTTTAATGCCTCATCAATCACTTCATCGCTGACTCCTCGACGCTTCAAACTTGCTACTAAGGCTGTCACTGTCTCGCTCTCAAATCGTTCTAAATCAACGCGCAAACCTTGACCGATATAAGCACGAATTAATGGTTGATAACCCGAAAAACCCAACAATGGTGCAACTTTCTTTAGGTCTTCCACAACATCTTCTGGCATACGGATCGTTACGCTAGTCATTGGACGGTTTCGATCTAATCGCTGCTTTAATGCTTCAATCTTCATACTCTGCCCTCTCCTGATGAGTTGCTTTACGTGCTGAAATAATCCGAATGACATTTTCTTCACGCTCAATGTGAACCACATACAGTAGATTCCACCGACTATCTAGCCCAATCACAGCATCACGCGCTTCCTGATTGCGGCTGGCATCAACGACAACTAGAAATGGGTCAAAGAAGGATTCAGCAGCTTGTTGAAAAGTAACCCCATCATGATTTGTGGGATTGATCCGCGCTTTTGAGTCGTCCCATACGAAGGTAATGCCATTGAGCACGAAGTATACATTCATGCTCCCTAGTATAGGTAAAATGTATTTACAATGTCAATACGTTATTCACAAAAAACGATCGTTTTCAAACTACTGCCAAAGCCTGTGATGCTTGTTGAGGCCTTTCAATTGTGTTTCTGCATAAATATTTCAAAGTCAACTAGATCCACTAACCCATAACCATTCTCAGAGAACCGATATTCTCCTCGTTCGAGTGCATCTGCAAAGGTTTCCAGATAAACTCGAAAATTAGGTGCAATAAGCCCTCTAGTAGGCTCCTGCCACTCTACAATAATGACTTGTCCAACATTTCCGCCTGCTGCTGGGGCTAAATCTACGCATTCGCAAGCACCATTGCTTTCGTTGGTGAATGGAATCCAATTCGGGTTCCACCAACCGTTCCAGATTCCTTCAAAAATGTTTTCACGATCGCACCTAAAATTATCGTCTGAACAATTCTGCCATTTTTCAGATATTTCGATCGCGCTTTGGAGAGAGAGGAGCTCCAATTGGGGGAATAGGGAATAAGATTCTTCATCCTGACCGTTATGCACGCGGTAAGACAGCTTAAAATCTTCGGGAAACTCTACACCAAAGAATGCTTCTGCTCGATAAATCTCCTCATCAGTAGCGCCGGGCCTGAGACTTTTCAGCACTTGAGGTGCATTGGCGGCGAGCCAATTATCAATTTTTTCCCAAATTATTTTCATGAGAAAACCTCCGAAGCCTGTTGGTTTAAGTGCAGTTCATTTTCGCGATACTTCCGCAACATCCTGCCCTGACTGTAGGCAAGAATTGGGAAGGTATCGAAACAGTTCGTTGCGCGGTCATTTGCACTTCACTTTTCAATACGCTCAAGTTCCTCTCGTACAACTCTTCGCAGAGTTTCTTCCAAAGGATCACAGCTTTGCTGAATATATTGACGTAACGCTTCATTAATTAAGGTTTGGTAGTTTCCTCCATCTGCTAAATGAACTTGCTCGCGAAATCACGCTACAACCTCATCATCTAACGAGATTGCGAGCCGAGTTTTCCCAGGTAATGTTGGATCGCTCGCCCCTCGCTTACCCTGACTAAAATCATACTCTGTTTCCATAACTTTCCTCATCGTACTGCCGAGCGTTATGCTGGCTTTGCTACGAATGCAGGATAGGTTTTGTGTGCATCTGCATAAATCCTAAGTGCTACAGACATTTGCTGTTGGGCAGTTTCTCCTTGTGCCTGAAACCAAGCAAATGTTTCAGGATCTACTTGAACTGGCATAGTAATAGCCGACTGAGGCATTCGTAATTGCGCTCTAGTAAAGAACTCCTCCGATAGTGGTGGACTATCGGAAGTATCGATATCTTCATCGCTCATTGCGTCGATTCTAGCCCAGTCGGTTTTTGAGGTATTGTTCATAGCGTCTGCGTTCATAAGACAGTGACTTTCGTAATGAGATAATGCGAACTGTTTCCCGATCGGGTTCCGTGTAGACAACAACTACAACTCGTCCCTTAAGTAAACCAATACCGATACATCGATCTTCACCATAATCCTCTCGCTCATCTAATTCGACAACCATCGGTAGGTTGAAGATACGAAAAGCATCAGCGAAGTCAAACCCATGCTTTGCAAGGTTGCTTTGGTTTTTACGATCGTCCCACTCAAACTTCATGAACTTAAATCTAGCACATGAGCCAAGTTTAGAACAAAAGTACCAATATTTGACCACCTAGCAGAATTAAAATGCGATCGCCCTCACTTACCTTAACTAAAATCATACTCTGCTTTCATGACTATTCCTCTCCCTCTTCTTTCCCATCCTCTGTGCTCTCTGCGGCCTCTGCTTTTCCTTCAATCTTTCCTAGATTCAACTCAATCTTTTTCTGCTGACGTTCCGAGGCAGCTTTTTGCAGCATTTTCAACCTTTCTGGGTCAGCATTCGATCGCCAAAACAACGTATGATCCTTAATTTTAACGCAGTTTTCCTCCAAACACTTCACCCACTCCCGATGCTTTTTAACTACGCCACGATCTAGAATCCCTAACTTTTCTTCTTGGCGGGTGAGTTTCGCAAACTTGTCGTAATGGGGATAACTAGCAGTAACAAAAGCTTCTTTTCTAACTAAAATTGGCGGATTATAGACATCAGAAAAGTCTTGATAGCTGACCGAAAGATCGCGCAAATGTATGTGCATAGCCGTGTGGAGGGCGGGATGTGGGTTAGTGTCAAAATCGGGATAAAATAAATAGGAAATTTGAGGTTTGCGAGCGTAAAATTTGATGATTGTCGCACCGTCAAGCCTGCCAATTGTGCGGTTAGCGCAGCCTTCGTACAGACGCAGCAAAGGGTCTAGTTCTTCTAATGCAGAGACGTGAACTGAAAGGGAACCGGGCTGTTTGTAGCCGATCGCACTATCTTCGCAACAGTCAGCCACAATATCAGGTTTTCCCAAACTATATAGCATTAAATCAGCCAAAGTGCAAGCTTTTTGATAATTGTCAAACAAACCTTTGATGTCGTTGCGGATTTGAGCCGGGAGTCGGCGCATTGAAGGCCGCTCTCCCAAACCGTTGAGAGCGAGATATACTAGCAAATCCTGGCGGCGCTTGTCGGCGATTCTCTCCCAATCATCCGCATCCGTTGCTTGCAAAATCACCCTCCAAGCGCGATTAAAACTGTGAAATTCCCCCTTAATCGCCGATTCTTCCGCTAGTTCGCCTTTAACAGGAAGCCGGCCTCGATCGCTCACAAAAGCCATCAAAGGAGCCAACATTTCCGCATAATCCTCAAACCGCTTCACTTGCGATCGCACCCTGGGAGTCGATAAGTGCGATCGAAACCGAGAAGCGCGAAAACCTTCACCCTCTGCAGCATCCCGAAACACAAAATAAATCCCCAAAGCCACAGGAATCGCATCAACATTCAAAACTTGGTCAATATAAACCTTCAACTCCTCTTGTTCGTAATACTTCTGAAAAGTATTCCGAGAAGTAATCACCCCATCCCCATAAGCAATTTGACCTCTATCGCTATCATCAATCAAAACCTGAGCCGCCACAACTAATAAATTCTTAGTTAATTCCCAAGCATTCAGCAACGCTTCTCGGCGTTCCGCCAAAGATTCAATGACATTAATCACATAACCAATATTCACAATATCAGCACAAATTCGCGGAGTATCCGGCTGATAGTATGGGTCCCAACCAGAAATAGCATAACCCTCTTGTGCAATATATTTAACATCCCCGCCGTAACCGCAACCGTAATCAAAAAAAGTCGCCCCGTCCCTCGCTAAATCAGCTTCTAAAACCAGACGCAGAGGTTTAGAAAGCGAGTTGCGTACCATTGCAGCTTTGTGTCGCTCGATCTTAGGAATTGATAGCTCACTATTCTCCTGTTTCAAACGCTCGACAACAGTATGATCTTGGATTTCTACACCGCAATATCCCAAATATTTGAGCCAACCCTCGCGAGTGCCGATCACGCTAGTGTTGTCAAGCAGCCCCCACTTTTCCTCGGTGCGAGTCAGCCTCGCAAACTTTTCGTAATTGGGATAATTGGCAGCTACAAAAGTTTCCTTACGGTGCAAAACAGGAGGATTTTCGCTGTTGCTGTAATCGAAATATTTAACTTCCCCTGTTGCTAGATTAATTTGGATGCTGGTTTGCAAAGCAGGATGAGCGTCAGTATCGAAATCAGGATAAAAAAGATAAGATATTTTAGGTTGATGGAGCAAAAATTTCACTAAAGTTGCTTCATCAATATTTTCGAGAGTGTGTCTGGCACAATTTTCGTAGATACCGAGGACAGGGTGGAGTGTCTGCAAAGCCGAAACGTGAACGTAAAAAGCCGTCGGTAATTTTTTTCCCACCTTGCTTTCGCGACAGCAGCGAGCCACTTTTGCTAGGAGATTGTCAACACATAAATTATTGTTTTCATCTTGCGGGTACGGCACAACATTTACAGAATCTTGCTCAGAGATAGCCTCGTTTTCATACAATAAAACTTCCCGAGCAAAAACCCTCAAAGGCGTTAGCATTTTTTCATCATTTTTTAATGAATTGCTATCTAAAATAGTGTTTGTACTGGTATCGTAATTCATAGCTAAATTAATTATTATTTTTAATTAACCGCAGAGAACGCAGAGAACACGGAGTGACGAAAGAAAGAAACAAAATTTTCCTAGATTTTTTCTATTTAGGATGCACACTCCGTACCGTACCGCTCTATTTCTTAGTCTCTTAGAGAGAAACTTCGTTTTTGTAATGGCGATTTTAATTGCCGACTAGGAGCAACTATGATCGAGTAATATATTAACCAAACATTCGCGTTTCCACAAATTCTTGAACCCTGGCTAAATGACTGAACAAACTTACTAATATGTTCTCAACCCTCTCAATATTTAACAATTCCACATCTGGTGATTCAGATTGAAAGCTTCGCGCTTGATGCTCCAATTGTGCGGCCAAATCCGACATCAGAGCAACTCCCACATTAGCAGAAGTTCCTTTGAGACGGTGGGCTTGATATTCCACAGCTTGCCAATCTTTAGCTTCTACGGCTATTTTGGCAGCAGCTACATCAGCTTGCGCGCCTGCCACAAAAGCTTGCAAAAGTCGCTCTGGCAATTTAATATTAACTCGTCCGAGTTGCTCCAATCTGCTCTTGTCGAACAGTCCGTCGTAGTCTATATGTTCCCAAGTTTGATGTGCGATCGCCCTTGGTGTCGGCAGAGCCACAACCTGCGCTTTTTCCATAACTTCTGTATAATTTGTTGCTAATTGAGATTTATTTGCCGAATTTATACTTTTAACTCCATACTTATTGTCACCCTGAACATTTAGGGCTTCATACTTTTTCAGAGCCGCCGCCAAAGCATCTAAATCTACAGGTTTACTGAGATAATCATCCATCCCCGCTGCCAGACACTTTTCTCGTTCCCCCGGCATAGCATGAGCCGTTAAAGCCATCACAAAAGTATGCCGATCTCTTCCTTCAATTTGCCTCAACTTTTGCGCCGTTTTGTAACCATCAAGTACCGGCATTTGACAGTCCATCAGCACTAAATCATAGCTTTTTTTTGCCAGCAAATCCAGCGCTTCTTGACCGTTGACCACGCAGTCAGCTTGATAGCCTAAAACTGCCAACTGTTCGACAAGAACTTGTTGATTGATTGGGTGGTCTTCCGCCACCAAAATCCTTAGCGATGACAGCGAATTGGGAGTAACATATGGAGAATTAACTGGTGGCAACTTGTAAGTATTAGCAGCCTCCACTCTCCCAAAATCTCCCGTTCCCTTCACCGGCGCCTGCAAAGCCTCAAGCAGGCGGCTTGGTCGCACCGGCTCGATCAAATATCCGTTAAAACCTCGACTGCAAAGCGATTCAGCCTTCGGCTGTTCCCGCAAAGCAGTCATGGCGATTAACGAGCCAACTGCCGAGGTCGATCGCACTTTCCTAGCAAATTCCTCCGCATCCAACTCCGGCATTTGCAAGTCCACAAGCACCACATCCCAGCTTTTTCCCCCCTCTCCCGAATACTGAGAAATCCCGCCCTGGGCATTTGGAAACCAATTCCAAGCCTCAGCAGCAGTTTCTGCCTCATCGCAGCGGGCACCCCAACTTTGAGCGAGCGAGCGCACCGCTGCCCTTCTCAAAGCGCTTCCAGAGACTACTAACAGTTTCTTGCCCGCTAGTTCGGGATCATGAGGCTCAACTGGCAACTGTTTTTCCAAAGGTACAGTAAACCAAAAAGTAGCACCACTGCCTAGCAAACTGCGAACTCCAATGTCCCCTCCCATCATCTCCACTAACTGCTTACAAATAGCCAAACCCAAACCCGTCCCGCCGTAAGGCCTAGTAGGAGAATCGTCTACCTGAGAAAAAGATTGGAACAACTTTGTTTGCCCTTCTGCCGAAATTCCAATGCCAGTATCTCGGACGGAAAATAGCAATCTTGCCCCTTGTCTACCCTCTGCCAGTCGGTTGCCTTGTTTCACCGTTACGTGAACTAAAACTTGACCGCGATCCGTAAACTTTATGGCATTACCCGTCAAATTCAGCAAAACTTGCTTCAATCTGCCCGAGTCGCCTACCAACTTTCTGGGCACTGAACTGTCAACTAAAATATTCAATTCAAGACCTTTTTCTTCAGCCAAATGCGCTATGATTTCTATCACCGACTCAACGCAAGTATCCAAATCAAAATTAGCCTTTTCCAGCCGCATCTCTCCAGCTTCAATCTTAGAGAAATCGAGAATATCATTAATAACATTTAGCAAATGTTCAGCACTGCGGTAAATCGTCTGAGCACAGCCCCGCTGTTTCTGTTCCAGAGGAGCGCGCAGCATCAATTGAGCCATTGCCAAAACCCCATTCATCGGAGTGCGAATTTCGTGACTCATGTTCGCCAAGAATTGGGACTTCACCCGACTAGCTTCTAAGGCAGTTTCCCGCGCTTCCACCAACTCATTAATCTTGTCGGCAACCATCACAATTCCCCCTACTTTACCGTCTGGATTGTACCAAGGGTGAGCGGCCCAGCGCAGGTAGATAACAGAGCCGCCTGCTCGTTCCCAAGCATCTTCGCTCACAGAAACTACCTTGCCTTGGAGCACTTCTTGGTACATTACTTTCCAGCGATTCGGCGTATCTGGAAACAATTCGTAATGGCTGAGATTATTCAGGGACGGCAAGCCCAAATTAAATTGACTAACCCATTTTTTAGAGTTAGCCATATAGCGCATTTGTGTATCGAACATCGCCATTGCTACAGGCACGCAAGTAATAATTTGTCTCAGTTGCTGCCGTTCCCTTTCCACAGCATCTTCCGCCTGTTTCCGCTCAGTAATATCGCTAATCATGCCGGCCATTCGCAGCGGTTTTCCTTGGGAATTGCGCTGAGCTTTTCCCTGAGAAGTGCAGTAGCGGTAAACACCGTTCGAGTGCAGCAGCCGAAATTCTACATTGTAGTCTATTTCGTGTTCCAAGTGAGCGGCGATCGCCGCGACAATTCCCTCCTTGTCATCGGGGTGCAGGCGGTTATATAGAGCTTCCATAGTCCTGCCAAATTGCTTGCGCGACAAACCGATAATTTCCAAAAGGCGATCGTTCCAATAAACCTCATTTTTACTTAAATCCCAATCCCAAATTCCGTCGTTCACTCCCTCTAAAACTAACCTGTATCGTTCTTCACTTTCCTTGAGCTTTTGACTGGTATGAAACGCCTGATATTCGGCACGGTAAACGCGCATCGCATTGGATAAGCTGCGGGACAAACTATCTGGAGAAAGCTTATTTTTAGCGATATAATCTGAAGCTCCTGCCTTCATCAATTCCACAGCAATTTGTTCGTCGCCTTGACCTGTGAGTACAATTAAGGGAACTTTCAGTCCAGCTTCTCGTAGATCTTTTACCAAACTCAGTCCGTCTCCGTCCGGCAATCCGTAGTCGAGGAATACGCAGTCAAATTTGCACTCAAATATTTGATTTAATAGCAGCCCCTGTTCTGTCTCCTCAAGCTCGCTTAAAGGTTGAGATTTATTTTGTTGGGAGAGTTTCGCGGTAGCCTGCGTAGAATTTTTGCTGACCGAGAGTTGGACCAGGGCATCCGCGCAGTCTTCTGCCTCAGTAACTTCTGCCGAAACACCAGCGGACTTGAGCGAGCGTTTGATCGCCATTCGATCTACTGCATCGTCATCAACTATCAGAATTGTGAGAATTTTGTCCATAAAAACCGAATTGTGGATTACTCCGAAAAAGCTGCTGTCGAGAAAAAGGAATTCAAACAACTGCATCGCTGAAAAATCATAAATTCCCCTTGAAAAAAAATATTCAAATTTCCCTATTTTAGGGAATTTCGCTCAGCATCCAGTATTTGTTTAGGGTAGCCATCACTTCCACAAAGTTAGAAAAAGTAACAGGTTTAAGAATATAGCCCGCTACATTCAAATTATAAGCTTTTACTTTATCTCTATCTTCATTAGAAGTTGTGAGGACGATTACCGGAATCGACCTCAAACATTCATCTAGTCGCAATTGTTGCAAAAACTCGATCCCGCTCATTCTCGGCATATTCAAGTCCAGCAAAATCAACCGGCGCGCTTTAGGCATGGGAGGATCTATTTTTCCTTCTCCACGTAATATGGCTAGAGCTTCTAATCCATTGGCAGCAATGTAGAGGGGGTTGACGATGTTATTTTTTTTGAAAGCTCGCCGGACGTTCATCACATCAACCTCATCATCTTCTACCAAGAGAATATGAATTTTTTTGTCTTGCATAAATCAGCCATTTTCTAGATGTTTTTTAAGCGCCCGTCTCGTTTGCGAGGTTTTTTCAGCACGGATCGCGAACCCAGCAGGTTTAATATCTATTGTCCTTTGTCAAGAATCATTTATGCCGGGGTCGATGACAGTATCTACCTGCAGGCGTACTTGCCCGTCATTCGATTTGAGATTTGAGATTTGAGATTTGGGATTGACCCGACGGATAAATGCGGGGGCTTGAGGATTTGAGATTTGAGATTTGGGATTGATTCCACGGATAAATCCGGGGGCTTGTACCATCAAGAAATTCTTGGTCAGAGCATGAGCGGTGCAGCGGAGATCCAAAAACTCGCCAATAACACCCGATCGAGCTACGGTAAAATCTAAAACTCATCTACATTATTATTAATCGCCATGTCAGCCGATCGCAAACTCTACGAAGGCAAAGCCAAAATCCTCTACTCCACCGAAGACAACGAAATTTTGCTGACCCACTTCAAAGACGACGCCACAGCCTTTAACGCCCAAAAACGCGGCAGCATCGTCGGCAAAGGCGAAATCAACTGCGCCGTATCCGCCCACCTGTTTCGGATGCTAGAAGCCAAAGGCATTCCCACCCACTTCATCGACACGCCGGCCCCCAACGAAATGCGAGTCTGTCGCGTCCAAATCTTGCCATTGGAAGTCGTAGTCAGAAACATTGCCGCCGGCAGTCTGTGCAAGCAAACCGGACTCGCTCTCGGCACAATAGTCAATCCGCCGCTGGTGGAGTTTTATTACAAAAACGACGATTTGGGAGACCCGCTGCTGACCCGCGACAGGCTGCTGCTAATGCAACTAGCCACCCCCGAACAAATAGACCAACTAGAAATCGCCGCCCGCGAAATTAACGAAATACTCAAAGAATTTTTCAGCCAGTGCGGCATCACCCTGGTAGACTTCAAACTAGAATTCGGTATCGACCAACATCAAAATCTGATCCTCGCCGACGAAATCAGTCCCGACACCTGCCGCCTCTGGGACAACGCAGAAGCCGACCCCGACGCCCGTGTTATGGACAAAGACCGATTCCGCCGCGACTTAGGATCGGTAGAAACCGCTTACCAGCAAGTTCTCCAACGCGTTCTCGCTCAGAAAGTCTAGAGGCCTTGGTAATGCGCTAGAATTGCACAGTTTGTCACCCTTCTGCTTTCGATGTCAGCAATCAGCGGTCAACAGTCATCAATTAGCGGTCAGCGCGAAATTCCACCGACTTATATAACTAATGACTAATGACTAATGACTAATGACTAATGTGGTGTGTGGATTGCCCAAAAAAGTGAACAAAAATGCGTTTATCTGCTGTATTGGTGGCAGTTTTTACTGCCTCAGCAACATTCGGGTTATCAAATTCTGCTTCCGGCCAAACATCCTACTCTGAATCAGCAGAGGAAGCTTTGGCTGCCGCCCGGCCCGCCCCGTCGATCGAATTACCCGATCGCCCCATTCCAGAATTAACCCAAAACCCTCCTCAAAACCGCAAAGCCGCTAAAACCGGCAAAGGGGAAGCCCTAAAAATAGCTCAGGCCCCTGCCAGAGGAGAACCCAACGACCAACCCCCAGATCGAGTCACAGAACCGCCTTCGCCGGTTTCACCTCTGATCCTTCAACTCAAACCCGAGCTAGCATCCAACCCCTCCCCCGCCTCTAGCAGCCAAAACGCCCTGCCAGACGCGCAACAGGACAGTTCGCTCCCCCCCGAGGAATCGGCTGTAACGCCCGCCTGGATCGCAGCAGAGCTAGGGAAACCAGAGGAACCAGGGACGATCGCTCAAAACGCCCAAGTTCCGACAATACCGGCCCCGACCAGGCCGCCCGCTAACACCGTTCCCCCATTGCCACCTAGCCCAGCACCGCAGCCGAGACAAACCCCCGCACCCGCCGGGGCGGCAGAACCGCAAGTGCTAGTTGCAGAAGTGACAGTCACCGGGGCGACGGACGACCTGGAAAGCGAAATTTACCGAGTCATCAGCACCCAACCGGGACGCACGACCAACCGCAGCCAACTGCAACAAGACATCAACGCCATTTTTGCCACAGGCTTTTTCAGAAACGTGCGGGCAGTACCGGAAGACACCCCGTTGGGCGTCCGGGTAACTTTTATTGTGCAGCCAAATCCGGTGCTGCGGGGAGTGACAATCACCGGTCAGCAAGTGCTGCCCCAAAGCGTAATTGACGAAAGCTTCCGCGATCAATACGGCAAAATTCTCAACCTTCGCCGCTTTGAAGAGGGAGTGAAAAAAATTAATGCGTGGTATCAAGAGAACGGCTATGTTTTGGGCCAAATCACTGATGCCCCGCAAGTAGCAGACGACGGCACTGTCACCCTGGTAGTGGCAGAAGGCCAGATCGAATCCGTTGATGTCCGCTTCCTGAACAAGGAGGGAGAGGCAACAGATGCCACGGGTCAGCCGATCGGAGGCAACACCCGTCAGTTTGTCATCACCCGCGAAGTAGAACTCAAGCCCGGAGACATCTTTAACCGCACTAAGGCGGAAAGGGATTTGAGACGGGTGTTTGGTTTGGGAATTTTTGAAGACGTGCGACTTGCCTTGGAACCGGGAACGACTGACCCCCGCAAGGCAAGAGTAATTGTCAACGTCATTGAGAAAAATACCGGTTCTCTGGCGGCTGGTGCGGGTTTGAGTTCCGCGACGGGTTTATTCGGTACGCTGAGTTACCAGCAGCAAAACTTGAGAGGTAGGAACCAGAAATTGGGGGCTGAAATACAAATCGGGGAACGCCAAACCCTGTTTGACCTGAGTTTTACCGACCCCTGGATTGCGGGCGATCCTTACCGGACTTCTTATACGATTAATGCGTTTAGAAGACGATCGATCAGCGTGATTTTTGACGGTGGCGAACGGGAAGTTAGATTGCCCAACGACGATCGACCCCGCGTCGTCCGCACCGGTGCCGGTATCAATTTCACCCGTCCCCTGGATCGGAATCCTTTTGCGGATTCTGAGTGGACAGCTTCAGTCGGCTTGCAGTACCAGCGAGTCTCAATTACCGATCGCAAAGGCAGGCGCGAGTCCGAGGACGAACTCGGCAACCTGTTGAGTTTTAGCGATTCGGGATCGGATGACTTGACAACTTTGCAAGCAGGTGTTGTGCGCGATCGGCGCAACGACCCCCTCCGCCCCACTAGCGGTTCCCTGCTCCGGTTTGGGATGGAACAATCGATTCCTGTAGGTTCCGGCAGCATCCTGTTAAACCGCCTGCGGGCCAGCTACAGCTTGTACCTACCAGTCAAGTACACTAACTTTACCCCCGGCCCTCAAACCCTGGCATTCAGTTTTAGAGGCGGCACCGTATTCGGAGATTTGCCTCCCTACGAAGCCTTTGCCTTGGGGGGCGCCAACTCGGTGCGCGGATACGACGAAGGCGACATGGGAGCCGGCCGCAGTTTCCTAGAAGCCAGCGTTGAGTACCGTTTCCCGATTATTTCGTTTATCGGCGGAGCGCTATTTTTGGATGCTGGCACTGACTTGGGCACGGGCAAAGATGTGCCGGGCGACCCGGCCGGTATCCGCGAAAAGCCCGGTAGCGGTTACGGTTACGGCCTCGGCGTGCGGGTTCAATCTCCTTTAGGGCCGATCCGCATCGATTACGGTATCAACGACACGGGCGACAATCAAATTCACTTTGGAATTGGTGAGCGATTCTAAGTTGACAGTTGACAGTTGGCAGTTGGCAGTTGGCAGTTGGCAGTTGGCAGTTGGCAGTTGACTACTGACGGTTGACAGTTGACTACTGACTACTAACTAATGACTACTAACTAATGACTAATGACTATTCAACGTACCTTAAAATCTGAATTTGAACTGTCGGGAATCGGTTTGCACAGCGGCGAACAAACTCGCGTCCGAGTTTTGCCTGCTGCGGTTGGGGAAGGTCGCTATTTTGTCAGAATTGACTTGCCCGGTGCTCCGATAATTCCAGCAAAAATTGAGGCCGTTTGTCAGACGGCACTTTCAACGGAACTCGCAGGTATAGATGCTCACATTCGCACTGTAGAGCATCTATTAGCCGCTTTGGCGGGGATGGGAGCGGATAATGCTCGAATTGAGGTTGATGGGCCGGAAGTGCCTCTGCTGGACGGTTCAGCCCAGGTTTGGGTAGAGGCGATCGCCCATACCGGCTTAGTTCCTCAAGAATCGAAGCAAACCCCCACTTCCTCCTTTGTCGTTAGTGAGCCAATTTGGGTGCGCCACGGGGATGCTTTTGCAGCGGCTTTACCGTCAGCCGAAACTCGATTTAGTTACGGAATTGATTTTGAGGAACAGGCGATCGGCAATCAATGGTACAGTTGGTCGCCAGAGGCAGAAAGTTTTGCGACGGCGATCGCCCCAGCCCGCACTTTTGGACTTGCTCGCCAAGTTGACCAATTGCGACAAGCAGGTTTGATCAAAGGTGGTACCCTAGAGAACGCCCTAGTTTGCGATCAATCCGGCTGGCTCAACCCGCCTTTGAGATTTGCCAACGAACCAGTGCGCCATAAAATCCTAGACTTAGTAGGCGACCTCAGTCTGCTCGGAACTTGGCCAAAAGCTCACTACTTGGCTTACAAAGCCAGTCACAACCTGCACGTCCAACTCGCCCAAGCCCTGAAATCGGAAGCTCTAGCTACCCTAGATAAAAGTTAGGAAAAAACAAGGTGATCTTCTGTTAAGATTGCATCTTCCTTCTGACTTCTGCCTTCTGCCATACCACACTCAAAATTCTTCAAGAAATGTCTACGCTGACTGAAGTTAACACCCTCAATACTGCTAATTCTGAATCCGTCTCCACCAAAAACGGTGAAGATTCTCCAGCGGTTAAATCTACTTTTACTCTCGAAGAAGTTCAGAAATTATTGCCTCATCGCTATCCTTTTGCACTGGTTGACAAGATTGTTGATTACGTGCCGTCCGAGAAGGCTGTAGGAATTAAAAATGTGACTTTCAACGAACCACATTTTCAAGGGCATTTCCCCGGACGGCCGATTATGCCTGGAGTATTAATTGTCGAAGCGATGGCTCAAGTTGGCGGTATTGTTCTGGCTCAGTTGCCCGACATCAAGCAAGGATTGTGGATGTTTACCGGAATTGATCAAGTCAAGTTCCGTCGTCAGGTTGTACCGGGCGATCAGTTGCTGATGACTGTAGAATTGCTGTGGGTAAAACGCCGTCGCTTCGCAAAAATGCAGGCTCTGGCTGAAGTAGACGGACAAAAAGTGTGTGAAGGGGAATTGACGTTTTCGATGGTAGATTAAATTGGGGAATTGGTAACTGGTAATTGGTAATTTATAACTAAGAACAGTCAACAGACAACAGCCAACAGTCAACAGACAACGGACAACAGCCAACTGACAACTGACAACTGAAAAATGCTTACTTTGATTCACCCAACTGCTGTGATTCATCCCCGCGCTGAACTTCACCCGACTGTAGAAGTGGGAGCTTATGCTGTAATTGGGGAAAGAGTGAAAATCGGGCCGGAGACTAAGATTGGCGCTCATGCAATTATCGACGGGCTAACAGAAATAGGCGCTCGCAATCACATTTTCCCCGGTGCGGCGATTGGTTTGGAACCTCAAGATTTGAAATACGAGGGTTCTCTGACTAGGGTGAAAATTGGCGACAACAATCTCATTCGGGAATACGTGACAATTAACCGCGCTACTGGAGCCGGAGAAAGCACGACTATTGGCAATCATAATCTATTGATGGCTTATGTTCATGTGGGACACAATTGCGCGATCGCCGATCGAGTAATTATCGCCAATGCTGTAGCCTTAGCCGGACACGTTAAAATCGAGTCTCAAGCTCGCTTGAGCGGTGTTTTGGGGGTTCACCAGTTTGTCCACATCGGCCGCTTGTCTATGGTGGGCGGCTTGAGCAGGATCGATCGAGACGTACCTCCTTATATGCTAGTCGAGGGGAATCCTTCGAGAGTGCGAGCAATCAACAAAATAGGCCTCGAACGCGCCGGTTTTACCCCAGAAGATTTGCTAGTTTTGAAGAAAACTTTTCGTATTCTATACCATTCTGGCTACACTCTCAATCAAGCTTTGGAACAGTTGGATTTGTTGCCAGAAAATGCCCACTTGCAGCACCTGCAGAGATTTATGCAGCAGTCTGTAACAAAAGGGCGGCGCGGTTTGATTCCTGGCAAAAAGTAAATGAGGTAGAATAAACCTATTGTTTGTAGTAAGGACTTTAGTCCTTATTAGCAGCTAAAATTCGCGTCAGAGAGGACTGAAGTCCTCACTACAAACCTATGATCAGTTAGCTGTAGGGTGTGTCAATTTCAAGCCTTAACCCAGCTAAAAAAGTTTTGCTCCGGGGCACCTTACTGATGATATCGAGGATTTTATGAAAATTTTTATCAGCACTGGTGAGGTTTCGGGCGATTTGCAAGGAGCTTTGTTAGTTGCAGCCTTAAAACGTTACGCTGTCGCCGCTGGTTTGGAGTTAGAAATAACCGGATTGGGCGGCCCTCGTATGGCGGAAGCAGGTGCTACTATTTTAGGCGATACTTTGGGCATTGGTTCTATGGGCCTTATAGAATCAGTGCCGTACATTTGGCCCACAATCAAAGTTCAGCAAAAAGCTAAACAATATCTCAAAAACTTCCGCCCCGATGCTGTTGTATTGATTGATTATTTGACTCCAAATCTCGGTATTGGCAGCTACATCCGCCGCTGTTTGCCTGATTTGCCGGTGGTTTGGTACATCGCACCTCAAGAATGGGTTTGGTCGATTTCTCCTCGCAATACTGATCTGATTGTCAATATTTGCGACCAACTTTTGGCAATTTTCCCAGAGGAAGCTCGTTATTATCAAAAAAAAGGAGCTCAAGTGAGTTGGGTTGGTCATCCTTTGGTGGATAGAATGCAATCTGCGCCCAGCCGGGAAGTTGCCCGCAAAACTTTGGGAATTGTGCCGGAACAGGTGTCGATCGCCCTAATTCCCGCTTCCAGACACCAAGAGCTCAAGTACCTGATGCCGGTTATATTTGAGGCAGCTCAAATTATTCAAGCTAAATTGCCGGAAGTTCATTTTTGGATTCCGCTTGCTAACAAAGCTTTCCGCAGCAAAATTGAACAGGCGATTGAGAATTACGGTTTGCGGGCTACTTTGTTAGAAAATCAAACTCTGGAAATATTAGCCGCTGCCGATCTGGCGATCGCTAAATCTGGTACTGTTAATCTGGAGCTAGCTTTGCTCGACGTTCCGCAAGTTGTCGCCTACCGCGTCAGTCCGATTACGGCGATTATTGCTCGCCACGTCCTGAAATTTTCGATTCCTTTTATGTCTCCGCCCAATTTGGTGCAAATGAAGCCGATCGTCCCGGAGTTGCTGCAAGACGAGGCGACTGCGGAAAATATAGTGAATCACGCACTGGAATTGCTGCAAAATGCCGATCAACGCCAGCAAACTTTGGCAGGTTATCGGGAAATGCGCGAAAGTCTCGGAGATGTGGGCGTGTGCGATCGGGCCGCTGCGGAAATCATGAAAAATGTTAAATTAAATACAGCTTCTTAAAGCAATTTTGGTATTGAAAGGTTATGTAGAAACCCGGTTCCTTTGTGGCTGGCTCGTGGACAAACCCACGATTTATTACCAGAAACGCGGTTGATTTCCTTAATTTCTATTAAAGCAACTTTGTTATTGAAATGTTATGCCAAGCAATCGGAAAAAGCGACCGATCGCTGTTGATTTATTTGCAGGCGCGGGCGGCATGACCCTGGGCTTTGAACAAGCAGGGTTTGATGTACTTGCCTCAGTCGAAATCGACCCTATTCACTGCGCCACACACGAGTTTAATTTCCCGCTGTGTTCTATTCTTTGCAAAGATGTCACACAGCTTACGGGTTCAGAAATTCGGAAAAAATCGGCGATCGGGCGGCGCGAGATAGACGTAGTAATCAGCGGTTCGCCCTGTCAAGGATTCTCCATGATGGGCAAGCGCGATGTGGACGACCCGCGAAATTCTCTAATTTTTCACTTTCAGCGCTTAGTTTTGGAGCTAAAACCCAAGTTCTTTGTAATGGAAAATGTGCCAGGAATTGCATCAGGAGAACACAAAGAACTCCTGAATGTTTTAATTAGCTCTTTTCTGAAATGTGGCTATAAAGTAGAAGAAAAATATCAAGTTCTCAACGCTGTTAACTATGGAGTACCGCAAGCTCGCAAACGATTGTTTTTGATGGGGTGCAAAGAAGGTTATGAGCTACCCAAATACCCTCAGCAAACTACTATACTGCCGAAAATTAAAATTCCTAAACGCTATAAAAAAATTAATTTGCCTGCTGTCCCGACAGTTTGGGATGCGATTGGAGATTTGCCGGAAGTGGAAAAGTACAGCGAGTTGCTGCATCGAGATTGGGTGATGGCGGAGTACGGAAAGTGCAGCACTTATGGGAGTATAATGCGCGGAATTGATGCTTTGGATGATGATTATTCCTACGATCGCGAGTACGATCGACAAATCCTCTCTGGTAGTTTGCGAACTAAACATTCTCAGGAATGTATAGAAAGGTTTCAGGCGGCCAAACACGGCGAAAAAGAGCCGATCAGCCGTTTTTACAAGCTTCACCCTGACGGAGTTTGCAACACACTCAGGGCCGGAACCGACAGGGCGAGGGGGGCTTATACTTCGCCGAGACCGATTCACCCGATCGCCCCTCGGTGCATTACAGTCAGAGAAGCTGCGCGACTGCATTCCTATCCTGACTGGTTTAGATTTCATGTCACAAAATGGCACGGTTTTCGCCAAGTCGGAAATTCTGTACCACCGCTATTGGCGAAAGCTGTCGCAGCGCAAATTATTAGCGCTTTAGGGGTGACAGCCTTTAAGCCCAGTCTCAAACTGACATGGGGAGATGATTCGTTGCTTAAACTCAATTGGTCGGAAGCAGAACAATATTATCTAAAAAGTTAAGAATTAGATTGACAGCGTATATCCAGGGCTACCCCCAATTAAGCGCGGGTTTAGCGTCCCCTGTATCAGTGATCACACTTCGATTACCCGCACGAGATGTCCCCGGTAGTTAAACAAACCGGGAATGTATTCCGGGGCGCTGTGAAGTTTTTTCAAGGTAAAAGTGGCAACTATTTCGACTACTGGCCTGCAATCCAAGGCGTAGCGTCCTATACATAAAATAGCAAAATCAACATCTGGATATCAGAGGAGATTTGAGATTGTGAAAGTCTGCCGGAAAACATTGTGAGAAATTTCACTGAGTTTTGCAACAATTACAAGTCTTTTGGACTTCTAGAGCTATTGTGTAAAAAGTGTATTTTCAGGAGACTCAACTACTATGGGTTGGTTTAAAAGACTGTTCGGACTCGAAAAGCCTGCACCCCAGGCTGAACCGATGGCACAAGTAGTACAGCAAGCAGCACAAGCGCAATCCATCGCTCCTGCTAAAGTCGGCCCAGACGGAAATTTTGACGAAAGTGGCTTAGCGAAGCGGGTTGCTTTAGCTTTTGACGCCGATGCAGAAGTTGCTGATATCGAGACTGTTTATGTAGCTCAGCTCAGCAGCACGGTTGTTCTCAAAGGTCAAGTTCCTAGTCAGGAAATTCTCGACAAGTTGGTGGCGATCGCCTCTGCTGAAGAAGGTGCCACAAACGTGCAAACCGATCAGGTGACAGTCGGCTAGTTCTTGGGAACCGAAGCAGTCTCGCTCCGGGTGCTGCTCAAATTAGCCAAAAACTCGATTAAACCCGCTGCGGCGGGTTTTTTGTTGCCGTCCCCCCCTCAAAATATTAATTATTGTAAATAAAATTGATTTATATCAAAAAACAGTATAATTGAATACAGAAACTAAAAAAGTTTTAGCAAAGAAAACCAACCCTGACCTGACTGCCCTTTTTATCTCCATAAATATAAGGATCAAAAAATATGAAACTGACTTATCGCGGTTCAAACTACGAGTACGACATTCCGACAGTTGATATGATCGAAGGCGAAGTCGCGGGCAAATATCGGGGCCAAAACTGGAACTATCGGTATCCGAGACACATTCCCAACCCCAAAAAATACGGTGGCACAAACAATACCAAAAAGCGAGATGCTCAAGCTGGCGATCGGGATGTCGCAGCAGCTCGCGCCTCAGCGAGGGGGGAATATTACCCAACAGTTGTGGAAGTGGCGCAAGTGCACCAAGCGAATATTTGCAATATTCTCGATCGTAGAAAGGAAGCAGCCAAAGCCAAGGGCGATGAAACACTGCTGCGCTTGCTAGAAATTGAGTCGAGACACATGGTGTGTTAGAGAAAAAGCTTCCGAAAACAAAGCGTTTGTCAAGAGGGGGAAATCAACAGCGGCTTGATTTCCCTCCTCTTCCCATAAAGCAATTTTCAGGTAAGTGAAGTACAAATAAACCAGTTTCTGTCACCCCTTCACGCAAACCACCTGCTTCAGCGTCGCCACAACTTCCACCAAATCCGACTGCTGACTCATCACCTCATCAATCGGCTTATAAGCCCCCGGAATTTCATCTAAAAATTGCTCATCTTTCCGGCACTCAACCCCCTCAGTCTGCCGCACCAAATCATCGAGAGTGAATACATTTTTAGCTTGAGTGCGAGACATCAACCGCCCCGCACCGTGACTGCAACTACAGTAGCTTTCAGCATTTCCCTTCCCTTTAACAATGAAAGATTTCGCCCCCATCGAACCAGGAATAATCCCGTAATCCTCAACATCTGCGCGCACAGCACCCTTGCGAGTCACATACACATCTTCGCCAAAATGCACCTCTTTTTCCGCGTAATTGTGGTGGCAATTCACCTCTAATAACGGCTTAACAGCTTTGCCTCCCGCGACGTGCTTTTCCACAATTCGCTTAAACCGATTCATCATTACATCGCGATTAAAACGAGCATAATCTTGCGCCCACTGCAAATCGTGCCAGTAAGCCGCAAACTCCCGCGTACCCGCTACAAAATAAGCCAAATCTTTGTCAGCCAGATTAATTTCTGCCAGTTTAGCTAAATCTTTAGCAGTCTCGATGTGCTGCTGTGCGAGCAAGTTTCCAATGCCGCGAGAACCGGAATGCAGCATCAGCCAAACAAAGTTTTCTGTATCAACGCAAACCTCAATAAAATGATTGCCGCCGCCGAGGGAACCCATTTGTTTTAAGGCTTTATTATTTTGGTGCTGGACGCCTTGATGAAGTTGCTTAAACTCACCCCATCCCTGCCAGTTGGTGACAGTTTTTTCTACTTCCTTGTTTTCCGCAAATCCCACGGGAATTGCGGCTTCGATATCGAGGCGAATTTGTTTGAGTTTGCCTTCTAATTTGTTAGCGGTGAAAGGCATTTTAATAGCAGCCATCCCGCAACCAATATCAACTCCGACAGCAGCCGGAATAATTGCTTCTTTTGTGGCAATTACGGAACCGACTAAAGCACCTTTTCCTAAATGTACATCGGGCATTAGTGCGACGTGTTTGAATACAAATGGCAAAGATGCTACGTTTGCGGTCATCTTGGTTTCTTTTTCGCCTAGGGCGTGATTTGCCCAAGATAGCACGGGTTTTGGGGTTGATATGTCTAATTTTTCGTAGGGCATTTTTGTTTAAGTTGGTTTTGCCAGTTTGTTATGTAGTATTATTGTAACATAGCAACGGATGTCAAAAACACTAATTCTTGTAGGGTGTGTCAGTCGGGAATTTCTTTTGGGAGTCATAAAATGTTTACTGACGCACCTTACCCACTAATGCTTGCCGCGTCAACTTCACATCAAATGCAGTAGCGGTATTGTTTGTAAGTCGGACAGTCCGACAGGGAATGAATTCCCTGTCTCATAGCGAAAGTCCTCTGAAAGAGGACTAAAATCGATCGCACTTCCCGTCAAAATCTACAGTCGGTTTTAACCGACTTGAGCTTTGAGGCAGGGGTTTAAACCCCTGCCGGATTGCGGGCCAGTGCGTAAAAAGCTGACGCTACATTTTACAAATTCGCATTCTTTCTCCCCGCCTTCTGCACAGGAATAGCAACTGTCTGCGGTTTCTTCTTCGCTGCAAACATCCCAAAGAAGTCGTGCAGCAAAATATAGAAACACGGAATAATAAACAGCGTCAGCAAAGTTGCCAGCGACAAACCGGAAAACACCACCACACCCAGTGGTTGCAAGAATTCCGAACCCTCTCCAATGCCCAAAGCTAGGGGAAATAAACCCAAAACTGTAGTAATAGTTGTCATCAAAATCGGCCGCAAGCGCTGAGGTGCCGCCCTGAGAATTGCTGTTGTGCGATCGACCTTTTCCTCTTCCAGAATTTGGTTCGCCAACTCGATCATAATGATGCCGTTATTCACCACAATTCCCACGAGCAAAATTGCACCGATCATCACCGTCGCACCGATCGCAGTTTTGGTCACATAAAGCCCAAATACTCCCGCCGCCAACGCCAGCGGCACTGTCAGCAAAATCACCAGCGGGTCAACCAGAGAATTGTACTGCACCGCCATCGCTACAAACACTAGAAAAGTCGCCAATCCCCCCAACAGCTTGAGAGAAGTTTGCAATTGTTCATTAGTTTCAGCAGCCGAACTCGGCAGAATTCTTACTCCGGGCGGCAACTTAAGTTCTGATAAAACTGCATCCACTTGCTGGACAGCATCGCCCAGACTTGCACCCTTATTCAAGTTTCCGACAACTAAGAAGACTTGCCGCTGATTGAGGCGCTGAATTTCTGCCGGCGCTTTGCCGATCGTAATATTGGCCACGTCGCTTAAACGGATGATGGTATTATTGCCGCCAGATAAGGGAATTTGCCCGAGTTGGGAAGTATTTTTTACAGAATTGCGATCGAACTGCACCCGCACATCTATTAATCGGTTTCCCCGCTGCAACTGAGTGGGAACAGCACCTTCAATTGCTGTCTGAATTGTCTCCCCAATATCTTGGGCTGTCAGCCCGTACACAGCGGCCTTTTCCCAGTCTGGACGAATTTGTACCTCTGACTGCGGCGCGTCTGCCTCCGGCCGAAACCGGGCTAATTTTACCTTCTCATCTAATTCTTTTAATATCTGACGGCCTGCTTCCTCCAATGATTCTTCAGTTTCCCCCTGAACCACGACATCAATTTCGCCACCCCGCACGGGAGAATTAGTTAAAACTAAACCCCTAATCGATTCTGGAACTAGCCGCAGACGAGTTCCTTTAGGAAGGTCAAGTTTTTTAAATTCCTCCGTCATTCTCTCCGTAAAATTGGTGGTATTCGTACCTGGTTTTAGCGTAATTGTGCTGCTTCCCCGGAGCAAATTTTCCACCGTATTGTTGCCGAAAAGCAGCCCCCCTGCTGTCGTTAAAGTGTAGTCTGTTTCTGGCTGTGCGAGCAGAAGTTTATCGGCTGCTGCAATCACTTTTTGATTGGTTTCCAAGTTAGTCCCCGGAGGAAACGAAGCAAATAATCTGGCTTGACTTGTATTAACTCTCGGCAAAATTTCTTGGGGAATTTGACCCGCCATCACCCAAGTGCCACCGCCTAAAATCACAAAAGCAAGTGCAATGATAATTAACCGCAAACTCAGAACTTTTGACAGCATCGAACCGTAAGCCCGCGTACCGTTCTCAAAGCCGCGGTTGAAATGTTTGATCGGCCCGAACTGACTGATATTGCTGGAATAAGACATTCCCATCAGGCGAGAAGTCAGCATCGGCACTACCGTTAAAGCTACTAGCAGAGATGCTGCTACTGCAAAGCTAATTGTCAAAATTAATTCGTTAAATAGCAGAGAAAAGAAGCCGCCGATCAGCAAAAATGGCAGCACTGATACTAAGTTGGCTGCTGTGGAAGCAACCATTGCTGATTCTACTTCTTCACTCCGCAATACTGACTCTTCTATCGTGCGTTCTTTTCGATCTTTGATTCTGCCTTTTTTCAGATGAGGGTTGCTGTCTAGACCGACTACAATATTTTCTAAAATAACTACGCTGGTGTCGATCGCCTGACCGATTCCTAACGCTAAACCGCCTAAACTAAACAAGTTCAGGGACAAGCCGAACAGCCGCATTAAAATAATGGCTGCTAGAGTACACAGGGGAATAGTCAAAGAAATAATCAGGGTTTGTCGGAGGGAACCTAAAAAGAACAAAACTGCGATCGCAGCCAGCACTGCGCCTGAAACCCCCGCATTCGCCACATCCGCTAAGGAATTGCGGATAAATCGGGATTCGTCTAAGGTAGTAACTACGGTCATGTCTGCAGAAATTAAGCCGGACTCCTGCATTTCTTTGATGCGATTTTTAACTCCGTCTACAACAGTAATTGTGTTGGCGTCCGGCTGTTTTAAGATGCTAATTTTAACGGCAGGTTTTTGATTGAGAAAAACTTTGACTCGCTGTTCTTCCGTGCCGTCATTGACTTGAGCAAAATCGCGCAGGTAAACTCGTTTTGGCGGGTTGGAACCGGATACTTGAAAGGAAAGATTGGCAATTTCAGAGGCGGTTCTAAAGCGACCGATTGTGCGCGTCAGCGGTTCGTTAGATTCTTGCCGCAGCCGGCCGCCGGAAGTGTCTAAATTGCGCGAACGCAAAGCATTAAAAACGTCATTAAGATTAACTCCTAAACTTTGCAGCCGGTTCAGGTCAATATTAACTTGAATTTCTTCTTGAACGCCGCCGGAAACGTCAACGGAAGCTACTCCGGGAATAACGTTAATTTCCCTGGCTAATTCGTCATCGGCAAATACCCGCAAATCTACCCCTTGTCGCGAGTCTGAAGTCAGGGCAAATTCGTAAACCGGCTGTTGAGAAGGGTCAAATTTAAACAGATTCGGCGATTCAACTGTATCGGGAAGTCGGTTGCGGATGCGGTTGACGGAGGCTGTCGCGTCGTTGAGGGCTTGGTTGATGTCGCCTCCTGGTCTGAAGAATAAATCGACGCTGACTTGTCCTTCGCGAGTGCGGGAAAAAACTTGCGTGACTCCTTCTGTCGCTGAAAGTCCTTGTTCGAGGGGGCGGGTAATTTCGTCAACTGCAACTTCTGGCGAGATTCCGGGGGCGTCTAACCGCACGCTGATGCGGGGATAGGTGATGGAGGGCAGCAAGTCAACGGGCAGTTGGGTGATGTAGAAAATGCCCACGACTATAATCGCAAGTGTCAGCATGAGGGTGCCGATGTGGCGACGAATCGCGGTCGCGCTAATGCTGAATCCGGGTTTGTCGGGGGTCATTTGATTTGAGATTTTAGATTTTTGAATTGAAAAGTTTACCCAGTCAGCCAGCCTGCAAAGGAATGAATCGCGGGGCTGGCGACCAAATTGTTTTCGCTCAGGCTTTATTTTGTATAGGCAGTGAGAGAATATTTACGCTCTGCACCTGACAAGTAGTATAATAAATTTTAATAAATTGTCAAAAATGTTTTTTTGAATATTCCTTTAGAGGTAGTCTATCGCCCAAAATGCAGATTGGCAGAAATTGCGAGGGGATTTTGAATCTCTGTAAGTTATCGCCATCAGGAACAGGCAAGATGCCTGTTCCACAACAAATAAACTTTCTTGTGGAACAGGCATCTTGCCTGTTCCTAAAGTCTTCTTCCCTTTTCCCTCTTCCTTCTTCCTTCTTGCTTCTTGCTTCTTCCTTCTTTTACTGTACTTGAGAGCCGTGGACGCGGGGGTCGGAGCTACTTGTTTTCACAGGCCCTGTGGGGGGAGTAAAATTAGAAACTTGACCGCCAGCTTGGGCGTGTGGCAGAGGTTTTCCTGCAATTAAAGCTTCTAAGTTAGCTTCCATAATACTGCGCGGCATTTCGCCCATCGTTTCAGCAACGGCGCTGCCTTTATCGTTCAAGTAGACAAAGTGCGGAATGCCGTCTACTCGATATTTGGTAATTTCTGGCAGCCATTTGTCATTGTCTACATTCAGCATCACAAAATTTAGCGGTTCGGCGTATTTCTGTTTAATTTCGCTCAAATCGTTAGCCATTGCCTGACAGCTACCGCACCAATTAGCATAAAATTCCATGAGTGTAGGTTTCCCATTTACCAAAGCTGTTTCTAATGGCGTTGAAGCTTTTGCCATGTCGGTGAGACTGCTTGACGGCGTTTGGGTTTGCAGCCCGAAGAAGATGGATATTGAAAGGGCGATCGCTGTTAACACGATCAATAAGTTTCTGAGGCGCGTGGCGACTTTTGTTTCGGGATTTTTGGCGACGGGGGCGACCGTTGACTTGGGCGAATTCTGGGTCATAAAATAAATTGCGCTTTGATTTCTATGTTTTTATTTTAAATAATAGATTCAGATTATAGCACATTTTGAGATAATCAGACCCATTTCATAAAAATTTGTGCTAAAGGCAGTAATTAGATTAAGTGCGCTAAAACATAAGATAACAAAGATTGTTTGTAAATTACCGAGGACTTGCAGGGTGAAAAAACGGGTAACACTGACGTTTCCCCAACGATCGATCCAAATGCCTGTCACCTATCGACTGGCAAAGGATTTTAATGTTGCAGCCAACATTATCCGTGCTCAGGTAGCTCCGAATCAAGTGGGCAAACTGGTGCTAGAGTTATCAGGGGATATCGACCAACTAGAAGCGGCGATCGACTGGATGCGATCGCAAAATATCGGCGTTTCCCTAGCCAGTCGGGAAATACTCATAGACGAAGATAGCTGTGTTCACTGCGGTTTGTGTACGGGAGTTTGCCCGACGGAAGCCTTGACCCTTGACCCAGAAAGCTTTAAACTAAGTTTTGCTCGATCGCGGTGTATCGTTTGCGAGCAGTGCATCCCTACTTGTCCGGTGCAAGCTATTTCTACTAACCTCTAGAAACTGTACACACTCATCGGAAGCATCATCTTTTTTCCCTGGTTCTCCTAATTGTGCCATTGGATGAAAAAAAACTCTTGGGTTTCCCTAACTCTACTTTTTGTTACTTATTTCACTTTTGGCTGGAAATTATCAGAGTTTGATGTTCCCCCGCACCTGACTTGGTTTCTAGCCATAGCTTCAATTCTAGTGTTGGCGGCCGCCTTGTCGTTCCCGCTGAGAGACATAAAAGCATTAATCATGCGGTGGTTTTCGAGTGATATCGGTGCTTTTCTTTCTATTATTGTAGGAGCTTTTGTGGCAGTGGTAGTTTTTGCTTGGCTGCACCTTTTTGCTACTTGTTTACTCTTGATTTCAGCCGGAGCTTTGGCAAGACTCGATATTCAAATATCTGGTTGGAAGAATTGGCGGGCTTTTGCGGTATTAGCTACCATTTCTTTAACAGGTGTGGCGCTGGGGGGAGCGAGCGAGTTTTGGTTAAAAACAGGCAGGCTCGTATTCTCTTAATGAGGAACGGGAAATTCAACCAACCAAATTCTATAACTCGTAACGCAGATTTAGCCCAAAACTATCAGAGCGCCCATCAATAAATACAGCTTATTTTTTTTTAATCCCCCTCCCGGATTAATTCCCCTTCCGCGCCGTAATCATAGCAGTTTTCAAGCCTGGTGAGGTACAGCTTGTCAATGGCTGATTCCCCGTTGGTTGTTACCAATGCCCCATTCCCAACTACCCATTCCCCATTACCAATTACCAATTAACGACGAACCTGGAGGGGAACTGAAAACCGCTATGGGAGTATTGAGGTTTAGCCACTGTTGCTCAAAATGTTATGCCCAAGAGTCCGCAAGTCGGGCAGGCAAAAACTCGATTGCAATAAAAAAGCAGCTTTAGGGAGCTGCTAGTCAGAATGCATGAGGTATTGTTTTTAGAATAGGACAGGTTGAATTCGATCGGTGCTGGGTTACATTTTTTGATACGGGAGAGTTGATGAGTGAATGGACGATCGTAAAATCGTCACATAGCAGGGTATCATTGATGCTAAATTTCCCGACAATCAAGTTAGCGTTTAACTGTCCTTGCGCCCTACAGCCCTTCAGCGGTGGGGCCATTTTATTTTTAGGGATAACTCAATAGCCGGCTTTAACGAATCAGATGATTCTGGCATTAGTTCTTGTATAAAATCTCCACATCGCCACATCCTCATACCTATAAAACTTACGCATTACATCCACTCAAACCCGGTGGATTTCAAAATATGGGGTAGTTAAACGGACACACTCAGACAAAAATCAGTATTTTTACCGAAGTCATACAATTTTAGATTTTAGATTTTAGATTTTAGATTTGGGGAATAACTGATGAAGCTGGTGGTTTGGAGCTTGCTTAGGGTTGCATTATTTTTGGGAACTAATATCAAAAGTCTTCAAAAACCTGTTATTTTCCCACAAACCCGGTTTCTGAATGTATCAATTGAGATCAGGCCCGGTTTCTGATTTGATAACTTTTTGGATTTCCTCCATCGCCCTAGTCGCGACGGCTTCAGGCCTTTCCCCCACACCAGCATAGACTCGGACATCTGCTTGAGTGTAGAAACGCTCTCGCTCTTTCAAAAGGCTTTGCAGCTTAGATTTGATCTCGCCCTCCTGCAGTAGGGGTCGAGCGGTGTCTGAACGCAGTCGATCGTACAATTGATCTACAGGCACATCCAGCCAAACTACTACACCGTAGTGCAAGTAACCCCAATTCATCGATCGCGTCACAATGCCACCGCCCGTAGCCACGACCGAATTTTGATACGCAGACAATTCGCCGAGCACTTTAGTTTCTAGTTCCCGAAAAGCCTCTTCCCCTTCTCGATCAAAAATCTCAGCAATTGACTGATTAGCAACTCGAACAATTAGTTCATCAGTATCAAAAAAACGGTATTTTAATTTTTTTGCCAAAATCCGCCCTACCGTTGTTTTCCCCGCACCCATCATCCCCACAAGATAGATATTTACTCCCCTCAACCCATCCACTGCCAAATCCTCCGATATTTTTCTATTTTTTCAGGTTAATCGATCTGCCACTGAGGCCATCATCGTCATCAAACTCATCACCCTCATCCAATCCCCAATCCTCATCTGCTTCTGCAAGAGGATTTATTGGTGCTTCATCAGCGGGTTTAGGAATGTCCCCTCCCGGAGGAACGATCACCCGATACTCGGCATCGTATACAGACTCAGTTTGTCCCACCCCAGACTGGCTCGGATCTCTATAGCCGTAAGAATATACTGAGCCAGCCCAAGATTTGCTTTTTGGTTCCTGCTGAGCTTCGTAAGCCCTCGGATTTGCCGCTGGAACATCATTGACCTGCGGTTGATCGGGAAAATCGCGATCGTCCCCCCAATCGTCATCACCCCCTTGAGAGCCGGATTTTGAGCCATCTGAGACCCAATCGTCCTCATCGTCTGCTGCATAAGTCCCCGGTTGAGCGTAATCCTTCGCCCCATCAGGCTTCGGAGTTTCTTGCTGGAAAGTCCGGGCACTGTAACCCGCCGACGAGCCGTACTCAGTTCGGTAGGAACCAGCAGCCTGAGTTTGGCTATTTTCCCTATTCAGATCCGGGTCAATTTCCAGCTTTCTAGGAGGGGGAGGCGGCGTGTAAGGCGTTCTCCTGTCCTCTGGGAAAGTATCGGGACGGCTGCGACTGGATCTGCCGGCGCGGTCTGCCGTTAGAGATAGGTAATTTGAAAAAGCCAGCAAACCAGAAATCAATAAAGATGTGACAGCTCCCATCGCCAGGCTCAGCAAAATCCAGATAGATAAAGGCAAAGCAGGCGATCGAACTCCCAAAAATACCAGAGACAATGCTGGCTCCACATTTTGCAGGGCAAAAATAGTTAACCCCAACACAATTACTAGCAAAAATACAAGTCGCATATTAAAAATATTGGTAATTGGTAATTGGTAATTGCTAATTGGGAATTGCTAATTAAAACTAACAAATCATCAATAACAAACTGTCAACTGTCAACTGTCAACTGTCAACTAACTCCCTTCTTCTTCCTTCCAGCGTTTGAGAGGAACGCAATCAATCCCCAACTGGTCTAAAGCGCGAGCCACCACAAAGTCTACCAAATCTTCAATAGTTTGCGGATTGTGATACCAAGCAGGAATCGCTGGTACAATTCTAGCTCCAGCTTCCGCCAAGGTAGTCAAATTCCGCAGGTGGATCAAGCTAAAAGGCGTTTCGCGAGGCACGAGTACCAATTTTCGCCCTTCCTTGAGCTGAACGTCGGCCGCTCTTTCAAGCAAATCCGAGCTCAAGCCAGCCGCCAATTTGCCCAGCGTACTCATGCTACAGGGAATAATGATCATCCCTTGGGTACGAAAGGAGCCACTAGCAATATTAGCACCGACATCTTGCCAAGGATGACACCGAAGTTTACCCATTGTGGCGACTCCTGCTTGTTCCCGCCAGAATTCCTCTTGAAGCGTCGGTTCGGCGGGCATTCGCGTGTTCTGTTCGCTTTGCCAAACCATGTAAGTAGATTTCGATGCTACCAGTTCGATCGCGCGATCGGCTTCCAACAAATATTTGAGAGTTCGCACCGCATAAATCAGTCCCGATGCACCGGTAACTCCTACAATGAGGGGGTAGTTATTCGTCATTAGTTATTTGTTAGTTGACGGTTGAGTGTTGCTAGTAATTAGTTGTTAGCTCAAATTTGTTAGCATTGGAATTATTCATATCTCTCTTCTGTTAATCTGCGTGAATCAGCGTCTATCCCTTGTCATCTGCGGCTAACAAATTCTCTTTTTTTCACCGCAGATACAGGCAGATTAACACAGATCAACGCAGATTAATTATATAAATTGTACCGGATTGGATATTAGTCATTAATTGTTTATTGATGATTGCTGAGTATAGTTGGGCGCCCACTTGTTAATACTTAGTTGCCCGATAATGACAACTAAGTATTGAGAAAAGTTAACTGTCAACTGTCAACAGTCAACAGATTATTCATCATCATCAAAAGCTTGGCTGCCGCCCCCAACTGCAACTAAATCAATTTGCTGGCGGTAGTAGTCAACACTCTTGACTTGAACTTCTACCCGATCGCCCAAACGGTACTGATTGCGGTTTTTGCGGCCCACCAGAGTTTGCTGGCGCGATCGATATTCGTACCAATCATCCTTCAGCGAAGAAACGTGCACCAATCCCTCAACACGCAGGATGTCGCTCTCCGGTGGTCGCACCTCAATTTCCACAAAGAAACCGTAAGACTGTACACCTGTAATCAAACCCTGGAAAGTTTGACCGGTGCGTTCTTTCATCAATCCGGTTTTCTTCAATCCCTGCAAATCGCTTTCAGCGTCCTCAGCAACCCTTTCGCGTTCCGTCAGGTGTACCACGGCCGATGCAAACTCTGTCTCAAATTCGTGGTGCAAATCTGGCGGGAGAACATTCCAAGTAATTTGACCGTGACAGGAGGAATGGTGCAAGTCAACTTTTTCCTTAGCCCGTGTTGTGCGGCTGCTGCGGCCTTGCTCGAACACCGCTTGCAACACCCGCAGCACCAGCAAATCGGCGTAGCGGGAAAGCGGCGAAGTGCACCGTGTGTAACCCTCTGACAGCCCCAAACCGAAGTGCGGCTTGGCAGTGGTGCTGTAAACAGCGGGCTTCATGGTGTCTTCGAGCAGGTAGGTGAGAACTCTTTCGGACTTAAGGCCGGCAAACTGCTGGGTAAATCGCTGAAAGTCCAAGGGCAAAACTTCTTCTTCGGTTTCGAGATACAGTTCGCCTCCGAGGTTGTTCGAGAGTTTGATGAACTCTTGAATGTCTGCCGGATCTGGCATCGGCTGGACACGGTAAATTGCTGGGACTCCCAAGGCTTGCAGGTGGGTGGCGACAGCTTGGTTGGCGAGTACGACCAACTCGGAGACAGCCGACTGAACGGGGGGAGCTGTTGCAAAAGCTCCTAATTCGCCTTCGTCGTCGAAGTGAGAGTTAGCATCAGGCAAATTTAGTTCAAAAGCTCCTCGCTTGAGCCTTGTCTGTCTGGCTGCCTGTGAGGCGGCCCCGATTTGATCGAGGAAAGGACGGAGGGCGGAAGATAAAGGGTGCTCTTCGGCATTGCTTGGTTCGAGAATTGCTTGAGCTTGCTCGTAGGTGAGGTGGTAGTCAATTTGAATGACGCTAGTTTGAATTTCGTATTCTAGGAGTTCTCCTGATTGGTCGAGGGTGAGCAGTATGCTGAAGGCCAGCCGTTCTGTGTCTGGCAGCAGGGAGCAGCGCTCGTTGAGTGTTTCTGGCAATACGGCGATGATTTTTTCTCCCAGATGGGCGGCGGTGCCTCGCTTGCGGGCTTCGCGGTCGATCGGGGTTTCTGGCTGCACGTACTCGGCGGCGTCGCTGATGTGGATTCCTATTTGCCAGCGGCCGGGCTTCAGGGTTTCGATCGACAAAGCGCGTTCTATTGGCGGATCGGACAGGAATGATGTTGGATCAAACTCGTTTTCGCCTCCTCCTTCGGAGATATTTTCCTCCTGGGCTTGAGGAGCATTGTTTTCGCTATTGGTTGTTCCCGGTTCGTTTTTGCTGAAGCTAACCGTCAGAATGTTACGCAAATCTAGGCGTTTTTTGATGTCGGTTTTTTTGACTTTGCTGGGCAAATTTTCGGCTGCTTTGATGACGGCGGCGGGGAACGATCGCGGCAAGTCGTGTTTGCAGCATACGATGTCGAGGTCGTCGGCAGCTTCGGCATCGGAACCTAGTACCTGTACTACTTTGCCGACTGGCCGATGGGTGCCGAGGGGGTAGCGTTTGACTTCGACGTGTACTAGGTGGTCGATCGCCTCTTGGAGATTTGTGCCGTTTGCGAGCAAGTCTAGTTCAAACAACAGGCGATCGTCCAGGGGGATTGCTCTGTAGCTGACGCGGCCGGTGGGGGTGGCGGTTTGCTTGACTCGCGCGAGTACCGAGGGGTTGGCGCGTTCGAGGATGAGCATGACTTCGCCTTCGGGCGATCGGCGGCGGCTACCTTCTTTGATGATTTTGACTAAGACTCGATCGCCATTCCAAGCTGTCGAGAGGTGACTTTCCCGCACGTAAACGTCTTCTGAGCCTTCGGCGTCTTGAATTGCAAAGCAAAATCCTTTGCTCGAACAGCGCAGTTTTGCTTCTACTACGTCGTCTTCAGCTACTCGGCGATAGCGGCCTTTGTCTTTGACTAATATGCCAATTTTCTCTAGAGCTTCTAATGCGATTTGAAGTTTGAGTTGACTGGTGGCGTCGTTGCAGTCGAGTTTTTTCTCCAATGCTTTTGGGGCCACTAATTTGTCTTCTGTAAAATTTGCCAGCAGTGCAGCGATAGAAAATTCCATGTAGCGATCGATCCTCTTGTTTCCAGCAATTAGTCTAAATTTTGGCGAAATCAGCCGCACCCCCTCGGGCCCTCGCAGTGCCTGCTTCCCAACAAATGCGCGGGTTGATAGGTGGAGACGCGAGCACAGCCACCTTGTTTCATCGCGAGTTTTTTTTGAGATTCTCTCCCGACACCGGCTTCGTGCTAATTGTCTGCTGTCTGTATTGAACTGACTGCTGACGGTGCAGAAAACTGTCCCGCACGCTATTCCCCAATACAATTTTTTAGCGTTGGTTTGTTTGCTTTTAGGTCAGCAGCGCCGAGCACTTCGCGAATTAGAAAGCCTCTGTCGGTTCTTAAAAGATGGCTCGATACTGAAAGCAACGGCTTGAGTCGAGGATGAGCCGATGGAGGGATGGAGAGGGAGAAAATGTGCATTTCTCGCTTCTGCCTTGTTTCCTTCTGCGTTGTTCCTTCTTCCTTTTGAAGTGCCTCTTGCCTCTTGCTTTAGCAAAGAACTTACCGGATCAAGGCAAAATTGCTAGTAGCTCGCCGCTGCGATGCCCCTGTTTTTTGCACGCGATCTGTCCTTGCGGACGGAGGTGCAACGAGCGGGCCGGGAGCAATCTGTGCTGTAGAAAGTGCAGGTACGCAAACCGGAGACTTTTACTACTTTTGCTTAGTTGCTGTGTCATCTCCTATAGGTAGAAATGACGCCCGATGCTTGTTAGCTTAAACCGCTGGATGTGGCATGGGGTTTAGTGGCGTTTAAGGTTGCGCGGATGACTCACCTTTAATTTATTGTATGTTGAATAGGTGCTTTCAGAAAATTGTTTTCTCAGGGCTGTACTACACTTAAGTCATAAGCCCCCTCTGGTTTCGGGGTCAAAAAATTATGTTTGCTGAATTTCGCGCCCTTTATCCCGCTGGACAGTTAATTTGTGAGTTGCTGACTGTTCATCACGGTAAGTTTGTTGTTCGCTGTCTGATTCAGGTTGACGGCAAAACTCTGGCTACGGCTATGTCGGCTGCTGAGTCTGTTGAGGATGCTGAAGACCGCGCCCGGTTGCGAGCGATCGCTGTCCTTGGATTTGCTGCGCCCGATCGTGCGATCGCGAGTGTTGATCCGGCTCCGGTTGCTCCAGTTGCTCCGATTGCTCCGGTTGCTTCCGTTGCTCCAGTTGCTCCTCCCCCTCCCCCTCCTCCTGCTGTTCCGGTTCCTGTTGGGCCGACAAGTGTTCCTCTTCCGGTTCTAGAAATGCCTGTTGCTGACAACTTGCCTGAAACACATCCAAGCAATTTTGTCAAGACCGAAGCGAAATTAAATGAAGAGCCGATCGCACCTGTAGCGGAACCGCTGCCACCAACGGTCGATCGCGTCGAGGCTACTGGGTTTGTACCAAAGCAGTTAGACTCGGACGCTTGGCTTTCTTCTAGCTACGGCGAACCACTTCAGGAACTGGAGGTACCGACTTCTAGCCAAAGTGAACTGCTACAGGGTGCGGCCGAAGTCAGGGAATTGCAACCGATCGCAGTAGGAATTCCGAGCGATGCGATCGAGGATAATTCTGATACGATCGCGCAAATAGACGCTATCCTCAAACGCCTGCAATGGAAGAAAAAACAGGAAAGCGACTGTCTCGAACACAATTACGGCAAGTCGTCTCAGAGAGAGCTTTCTACCGAACAGTTGGTAGATTTCCTAGAATATCTGGAAATCTACAGCAGAACTACTGAGGAAATCAAGCGGTTGAACTGGACTCCCAACCAAGGAAAAGATTATCTCAAACAAGGTTATGGCAAAGAAGCGCGCCATTTCTTAAATCAAGTAGAATTGCTCGATTTTCTGCAATATCTCGAATCTTTGCCCTAGTAATTATGTAGGGTTTCTAGGTGTGATTTTTTTTTTAGAAAAAGCTACATATAGCAGTTTTCAATTGTAGGAAATACAGTAGGAACACGGGACACTGTGCCGTGTCATGCGCCCCAGCATCTGTAATTCACTGCACTGAAAACTGCTATATAACTGTTAAAAATTAAAAATCAAAAATGAGGAAATATTCTTCATTTTTGATTTTTAACTTTTCATTTAGACGACAGCGGCGATCGGGCGGCTGGCGGAAGGACGGCGATCGATCACTTGATCGACTAATCCGTAGTCCTTTGCTTCTTCAGCCGACATGAAGAAATCCCGTTCGGTATCTTCTTCAATGCGGGAAAGCGGCTGACCGGTATGGTTGGCAAGATGTTCGTTCAGGCGGCGTTTGTGGTACAAAATCTCTTTGGCCTGAATTTCAATATCGGTTGCTTGTCCTTGAGCTCCGCCGAGAGGTTGGTGGATCATAATCCGGGAGTGAGGCAAACTCATCCGCTTGCCTTTAGCACCGGCACTCAATAGGAAAGCGCCCATGCTGGCTGCCAAACCGAGGCAAATAGTGCAAATGTCGGGGCGGATGTGGTTCATCGTGTCAAAAATGCCCATACCTGCTGTTACCGAACCCCCTGGGGAGTTGATATAGAGGTAAATATCTTTCTCCGGGTCTTCAGCGTCTAAAAATAGCAATTGGGCAACGATCAGGTTAGCCAAGTCTGAGTCAACCTGTTGGCCCAAGAAGACGATGCGATCGCGCAGGAGTCGCGAGTAAATGTCAAAGGCGCGTTCGCCGCGACCGGATTGTTCTATAACTGTTGGGATCATTGACGCCTGCCTGCCTATTACGTATCTTTTTTTAATTTTAGCGATTAGGGCTCAGTTATAGTTAGCGATCGGTGGCGTGCGATCGAGAAATCGGCAAAATCCTTTAGCTGGGCGGGGTTGGGGCGGTAATTTGAGGAATTTGTGGCGGGGGTGCGATCGGATTTCCGATCCAAGGGCGATCGATGTTGAGGAAGCGGACATCAATAAACGTTAAATGTTGTTATGTGGCGATCGTATCATTGCTAAAACTGAAATCGCTCGATCGCCGCTGACACTAGCAAAATGGTCGAAAAATTCATCGATCGAATCACCAGCTTCGAGATAATCAAGTAGAGTCTCGATCGGGACGCGAGTAGCAATAAAGACAGGACTTCCACCTAAAATATCGGGGTCGCTATGAAAGATAGTAGCTGCGTATTGCAAAGAAAAGGTTGTGAAATCGAGACAATCTTCCTCAGTCCAGGTATCACTTGGCTCGACTACAGCGAGATTTGGCTGCGATAACTCGTTGAGGATAAGAGTTGCCAAGCGCAGCCGCTCTGTTAGTGACAAAGTGCGGACAACTTGGATATAGATTTCCTGAGCGATAGTCGGCCTAAAAACTTGCTCATGCCTTCAATTTTAACTTAAACTGGTGTTTTGCTAGAAAGATCGATCGCCCTTTTCTCATATCATTAGAAGTGCGATCGGCAATCCTTCCCTTGATGCCCTCCGCCGTTCGGGATTTGCCCTGACTCATTGAATCCTTTGCTGATAGGTAACATTTAAATTAATTAAACTAATGAATAAAGATTTTTGGATTGAACAGCTCAAGAAAAGAGAAGTTTTTGAAAAAGCCTATGTATATGCTATTTACTACCAAATCAAAGAAGATGCCTACTGCAACTTTATTGAAATAGCTTACTACAGACAAAATAAAGAAAAATTATTTAAAGAAATTGAATCATCTCTGGAAAATCCCAGTTTGTATGAACCAGAAACTGCGTTTTCATTCTATCTACCAAAATCAGATATGTTCTTCAGAAGGATGATATACACTCCCTTCAAAGACTTAGTAATCAAATTTATTTTTGTATCTGTATTAGCTGAACTATTGGATTTTACGTTTGTTCACAATTGCTTTTCACATCGTCTTGATAGAAATATAAAAAATAAGATCTCCAAGAGATATTTATATATGCCTCACTATGCAGGATTTCAAGAGTTTATAGATTGGCAATTTGCCCAAGTCGAAAATAGCACTTGTCTGCTGAAAACCGACATATCATCTTTTTATGACTCTATATCTCATGAATATCTCCTGTCAGCAATTTCACAAAAACTAAACATAACTAATGAAAGTCATTTTATGATTCTATTTAGTAGGACATTGAAATTCAAAACTTGTTACTATTCAATGGTGGACGGAAAATTATGTGAAACATATAATAGCCAAGGTATACCGATAGGAAATTCAGCCGAAGGCTTTATAGCTAATATATTTCTTAATGAAGTGGATGAAGCATTATTCAATTTAGGTATAAATTTCGGCAGATATGTAGATGATTTTAGAGTTTTTACAAACAATAAAAGTGATTCATTAAAGGTGTTAATAATCCTACAAGAATTTCTTCTAAAAATAGGACTAAATTTGAATACTTCAAAAACCAAAATCATAGAAGCTCAAGAACAAATTATTAAATTCATTAAACATTCAAATAAAAGTGGCATTTATGGAATGCCCTGTCAAGAAGAGAGTTCTAATGAAAGCCAGCCAGAAAAAAAGCTAGATAAAACCCAAATCATTAAAGAAATTGATTCTAAACAAGCAAGTGAGCAATATGAGAAATTATATTTTTTAAAATATCCAAAGAAAGTTATAAAAATAAACGATATTGATGATGAAGATAAAGCAAAAAAATTCTGTGTTTTTTTGAATGGCATTAAATTAGGCGCGAAACTTGAAAATCAAGCATTTAGTCAGCAGATGGAATCTCTTTAGGGTTTGCTGAATAATTGATCGCAGACCACTAGCAGGAGCGATCGATATATTCAAGGTGAGTTAAATATAAGT